>CALMVM010000160.1 GCA_937873255.1 uncultured Verrucomicrobiota bacterium
GCCGGCGCGGCGGCTTCGGCAGCGGGTGCGGGCGCGTCGGCGGCGGCTTGGGGTTTCGTTTCTTCGTCGGCCATAACTTCTACGTTCTAACTGAGGTTGATTATTTCTTGGCGTCCTTGGCGCGCTGCACGCCGACGGTCTTGCGCGGACCCTTGCGAGTGCGGGCGTTGGTGGAGGTGCGCTGCCCGCGCACGGGCAGGCCGCGCCGGTGGCGGATGCCCCGGTAGCAGTTGATTGCTTGGAGGCGCTTCAGGTTGCCCTGCACCTCGCGGCGCAGGTCACCCTCGATGGCGACCTTGTTCGAAGTGATCGCCTGGATGATCTCGTTGATCTGCTGCGGCGTCAGGTCGCGGGCGCGGATGTTGGGATCGATGTTGGCCTGATCGAGCATGCGCTTGGCCGTCTTCGGGCCGACGCCGTAGACGTAGGTCAAGGAGACCTCGATGCGCTTCTCGTTGGGGATGTCCACTCCAAGTAACCGGGGCATAGAATTAAAAAATGGGGCTGTGGTTGCGAAGGGCGGCTTTTCTTAGCCCTGGCGCTGCTTGTGGCGGGCGTTCGTGCAAATCACGCGCACGACGTTCTTTCTTTTGACGATCTTGCAGTGCTCACACTGCCGCTTGACGGAGGCTCGGACTTTCATGGGGACGGTTATAGACAGTGGTAAGGCTTGATTGCCAGTGCGTTGCGCCCGAACGGACTCAACGGTGGCGGAACGTGATCCGCCCCCTGGTCAAATCGTAGGGACTCATCTCTAGCATAACTTTGTCGCCTGGCAAGATGCGAATGAAGTGCAAACGTATTTTCCCGGAAACATGGGCGACGATGCGCTTGCCGCTGGGGAGTTCGACTTTGAACATCGTGTTGGGCAGCAATTCGACGACTTTTCCCTCTACCTCGATAACATCTTTTCTCTCCATGTGAGTATCTCGGGTTCCCCGGTGGTGATGAGCACCGTGTGCTCGAAGTGCGCGCTCGGCTGCCCGTCGGCCGTCACCACCGTCCAGTTGTCGCCCAGGACTTTCACGTCCGCCCGGCCCCGGTTGACCATCGGCTCGATGGCGAGGGTCATGCCAGCCTTCAGCTTGGGGTTGTCGCCGGACTTGTAGTTGGGCACCTGCGGCTCCTCGTGCAGCTTGCGCCCGACCCCGTGGCCGACGAACTCGCGCACCACGCTGAAGCCATTCTGGACGACGTAATTCTCAATGGCGCACGAGACCGCGTGCAGTCGGTTGCCCTGGCGCGCGTGCGGGATGGCCAATTCCAACGCGCGCTCGGTCACTTCGAGCAACCGCGCCGTCTCGGGGTGGATGATGCCCACCGACACGGTCTTCGCGTTGTCGCCGACCCAGCCGTCCTTGAAGATGCCGACGTCGAGCTTGACGATGTCGCCGTACTGGATCGTCCGCGCACCGCCGATGCCGTGGACAACCTCCTCGTTCACCGAGATGCAGATGTTGCCCGGGAATTTTCGGTAGTTCAGGAACGCGCTCGTGCAGCCGGCCTCCGCGATGAGTTCGGCCGCGTAACGGTCCACGTCGCGCGTGAGCACCCCGGGGCGGATGTAATCGCCGACTTTTTCGAGGATCTGACTGGCCGCCTGGCCGGCCCGGCGCATCTTTTCGATCTCGCGCGGACTTTTGATCGGGATCTGGCTCATGCCGTTGCCTCCTGTGGATTGGCCGTGGCGGCCTCGATCTGCGCGAACACTTCCTCCGGGGTGCGCCCGCCCTCGATGACGCGCAGGAGTCCCCGCGACGCGTAAAAATCCTTCACCGGCGTGGTGTGCTCGCGGTATTGCTCCAGCCGTTCGGCAAGCGTGACGGGATCGTCGTCCTTGCGTACCGTCAATTTCCCGCCGCACACTGGGCAGACCCCGTCGCGCGCGGCCACCTGCGAGCCGACCTGGAAGGAACGCCCGCAGTCCGCGCAGGTCACCCGGCGATCCACACGCCCGGCGATGGCGGATTCGTCGAGTTCCAACCAGAGGGCCGCCGTCAACGGCGCACCGTGCCGCGCGAGCACCTCGTCCAACGCCCGCGCCTGCCCGACCGTGCGCGGGAACCCGTCAAAAACGAACGATTCCCCCGCCCCGCCGGCCAGCCACGCCTCGACCGCCGCCACCGCGACGCGGTCGGGCACGAGCCGGCCGAAATTCATGAAACTGGCCGCTTCCTTGCCGACCGGGCTGCCGCTGGCGATTTCCCTGCGCAGCACGTCGCCGACGGAAACAACCGG
The DNA here is from genome assembly GCA_937873255.1 of uncultured Verrucomicrobiota bacterium. Lineage (GTDB taxonomy): Bacteria > Verrucomicrobiota > Verrucomicrobiia > Chthoniobacterales > SZAS-18 > CAHJWO01. The sequence continues at coordinate 2,239 of CALMVM010000160.1, forward strand.
CACGTGCCAGTGTTCCTCCATCAAGCGCCCCTGCGTGCCCTTGCCGGAAGCCGGCGGGCCGAGCAAAACGAGGCGGTGGGCGGCGGCTTTCACAAAAGGAGAGAGGAAGCCGCTAGCCGACGGAGGGCCTCAACGGTTGAGCATGAAGGCCAGCCCGGCGATCAACAACAGCGCGGCTCCGACGCAGAGCATGACCATCGTGGTCTGCTTGGCGGGTTCGCCCTGGTTGATGTTGCGCGTCGCCCCGAAGCCGCTGCCGCCCTTGATCCGGCCCTTGCGCAGGAAGCCGTCGTAATGCTGCTGGAGCAGGTGCGTCTCGATCTGACGCATCGTATCGAGGATCACGCCCACGATGATCAGCAAGCTCGTGCCGCCGAAGAACTGCGCCGTGATGTAAGGCACGTGCAATTGCTGCGAAATGGCCTGCGGCAGGATGGCGACGGCGATCAGGAAGATTGCCCCCGCGAACGTCAACCGAGACATCGTGAAATCGAGGAACTCCGCCGTCGGCTTGCCCGGACGCACGCCCGGGATGTAGCCGCCATTCTTCTTGAGGTCCTCGGCGATCTGGTTGGGCTGGAACATCATCGCCACCCAGAAATAGCTGAAGAAGAAAATCATCAACGCGTACAACACGTAGTGCGCCCCCCCGCTGGCCAGGCTGGAAGCGATGTTCCGCGCGGTGGGCGAGTTGGGGAACAGCATGTTGATCATCGTCGAGGGGAAGATCAGCAGCGACTGGCCGAAGATGATCGGCATGACGCCCGCGTAGTTGAGCTTGAGCGGGAGCGTCTGCGTGCCGCCGCGGTATTCCTTGCGGCCGACGACGCGCCGGGCGTAGGTCACGCTGATTTTCCTCTGCGCCTGCGTGATGGCGATGATCGACGCGATCACGATGATGAAAAACGCCACCATCGCCACGAGCACGAGCGGATTGGCCTTGGCCTGGACGCCCGCGCTCGGCACGAACGTGTGCCACGCCTGGATCAACGCGGCAGGCAGGCGCGCCACGATGCCGATGGTGATGATCAGCGAAATGCCGTTGCCGATGCCGCGCTCGGTGATCTGGTCGCCCAGCCACATGAGCAGCATCGTGCCCGCGAGCATGCTGATGACCGTGATGATCTCGAAGCCGAGTCCGCGCACGTTCTCATCGACGAGCGAGAGACCCATCTTCTGCTCGGTCGTGGTGATGCCGGGCAGAAAGTTCAGACTGCCCTGCGGGTTTTCGAACGACTTCGCCAGCAGGTAACCCTGGAAAATGCACAGCACGACGGTGGCGTAGCGCGTGTATTGGGAAATCTTCTGCCGGCCGCCGTCCTCGCGCTGGAGTTTGGCGAGGCTGGGGATCACGGCCCCGAGGAGCTGGAGCATGATCGACGCACTGATGTACGGCATGATGCCCAGCGAGAAGATCGCGCAGTTTTCCAGCGCGCCGCCGCTGAAGATGTTGAACAACGCCACCACCGAGCCGCTCTGCTGGTTGTCCACCTGGTTGCGGAACCACTCGTGCAGCACCGCCGCGTTGACGCCCGGGCTGGTGAGCTGCGCGCCGAGGCGCACGACGATGATGACCGCGAGGGTGAAGAGGATTCTCGCCCGGAGTTCGGGCACCTTCATCGTGTTGGCAAAAGCGGAAAACATGGCAGGGGTCGGAAGGGATAATCAACTACGCGCAACCGGGCGGAAATGCAAAAGGCAGGGCAGGGTCTGCGGGACATCGCCCGCTAGGGTGATAATGCAGAAAAGGCAAAAGTCCAGAAGCGGCGTTCTGAACCATTGCCTTCGGCGTTCTGCCTTTCGTCAGAGGAAACTTTAGGCGGTGGCCTTGCTGGCCGCTTTGTCGCGCAACGTCACCGTGCCGCCAGCCGCCTCGATCTTCTCGCGGGCGGAAGCGCTGACGTAATCGGCCTCGACGCTGATCTTCTTGGTCAGGTCGCCGCCTCCGAGGATCTTGATGCCGTCGTAACGGCCGCGAATGAGACCGTATTCGAGCAGCGTCGCCTCGTTGATCGGGCCGTCGGTCTCCAGCGTGGCCAGCGAGCCGAGGTTCACGGCGGCGATCTTCAGCTTGAACTGCGCGTTGTTGAACCCGCGCTTGGGCAACCGCCGGATCAGCGGCATCTGGCCGCCCTCGAAGCCGAGACGGATGCTGCCACCGGAACGGGCCTTCTGGCCTTTGTGGCCCTTGCCGCTGGTCTTGCCGTGGCCGGAGCTTTCGCCGCAGCCGAGGCGCTTGGTACGATGTTTGGAGCCCGGTCGCGGGCTCAGGGTGTGAAGTCGCATAAAAACAAATGGGTTAGGCGTTGGCCGCCAGCGGCAGGCCCGATTCCTGCACGTCCACGCTGCCTTCGGGACGGCTGCCACCGTCGCGGGTCTTGATGCCGCGCAGCTTCATGACATCGGTGCGCAAGCGGAGCTGGCCGAGCGCCTCCAGCGTGGCCTTGACCACGTTAGCGTGGTTGCCCGAGCCGAGCGACTTTGCCAACACGTCCTTGATGCCCGCCGCCTCAACGACCGCGCGCACGCCGCCGCCAGCGATGACGCCCGTGCCCGGCGACGCCGGACGCAGCATGACCCGCCCGCCGCCGAACTCGCCGATCACCTCGTGCGGGATCGTGTTCTGGTGGACGGCCACCTTGACCATCGCCTTGCGGGCGCTCTCGCTCGCCTTGCGGATCGCCTCGGCGACCTCGTTGGCCTTGCCGAAGCCGCACCCGACCTTGCCGTCGTGGTCACCCGCGACGATCAGGGCACTGAAGGAAAAACGGCGTCCACCCTTCACGACCTTCGCGCATCGGTTAATAAAAACGACCTTCTCGGTCGTCTCGCCACGCGCTGCCGTGCGGCTGTTGTCGGTGTCGCGGGAACGGTCGTTGCGGCGGTTGCCGCCACCGGATTGTTGGCCAGGAGGCATAAGGTGTTTGGGAGTCGGTAGACTGAAGTAAAAGGTTAGAAATCCAGACCGGCCGCCCGCGCCGCGTCGGCGAGAGCCTTGACCTTGCCGTGGTACTGCGCGCCGCCACGGTCGAACACGACGCGGCTGACGTTCTTTTCCTTGGCGCGTTCGGCGATGAGGGAGCCGACCTTCTCGGCGGTCGAGACGTTGGCGCGGCTGTTCTTGTCCTCGCGGAACTTCGCTTCCGTCGTGTTGACGGCGGCGAGGGTCTTGCCGGCGGTGTCCTCAATGATCTGCGCGTACACGTGTTTACCCGAGAAGAACACGCTCAGGCGGGGACGCTCGGGCGTGCCGCTGAGCTTCTTGCGGATGCGCAGGTGGATGCGGTTGCGAATGATGCGGCGGTCGGCTTTGGCCATACGTCGAAAAAGTAGAGGGTAAAACGAAAGGGTTACTGGACGGTCTTGCCTTCCTTGCGCTGGACGTTCTCGCCCGCATAGCGCACGCCCTTGCCCTTGTAAGGCTCCGGCGGGTAGTAACCGCGAATATTGGCCGCCGCCTGGCCGACGACCTGTTTGTCGATGCCTTCGACGCGCACCTTCGTGTTGTCGGTGACGGTGATCTTGATCCCGGCCGGGATCGGGAAGAGGATCGGGTGCGACTTGCCGAGGCTCAGGTTGAGCTTGTCGCCCTGGACCGCCGCCTTGAAACCGACGCCCTGGATTTCGAGGTCCTTGACATAGCCGGTGCTCACGCCCGTGACCATGTTCGCCACGAGGCTGCGAGCGAGGCCGTGCAGCGCCTTGTTGGCGCGCTCGTCGTCCGGGCGGGCCAGCGTGAACTTGCTGCCCTCGCTCTTGGCCGTGATCGTGCGGGGAAGGGTATAGCTAAGCTTGCCCTTGGGGCCTTCGACGTTGACGAGGCCGCCGTCGCCGAGGTTGATTTTGACCTTGTCGGGAAGGTCGATGCTCTTGTTGCCGATACGAGACATGGGAGTCTGTTTTCTTGGGCTGGGAGTTGGAAGGAAAGGGTTAGTAGACGTAGGCGAGCAATTCGCCGCCGACCTTCTGGCGCTTGGCCTCGCGCCCGCTCAGGACACCGCGCGGCGTCGAGAGGATGGCGATGCCCTGGCCGCCACGCACGCGGGGAATCTCATCTGCGCCGACGTACCGGCGCAGGCCAGGTCGGCTGACGCGCTTGAGGCCGCTGATGGCCGGGGTCTGTTCGACAAACTTCGTCGTAACCTTGATGGCCTTCGTCGCGCCGTCGCCTTGGACGGAGAAATCGGTGATGTAGCCTTCCTGCTTGAGCACGCGCGCCATGTCGTTCTTGATGTTGGAGAACGGCAGGGAAAGCTCGTGTTTCTGCGCGCGGCTGGCGTTGCGCAGGCGGGTCAGGAAATCGGAAATGGGATCGGTCAGGGCACTCATTGAGAGGAGGAAAAATTAGGCTTTCTTGCGGTCGCTGAAGGGCATGCCGAGTTCGTTCAAAAGCGACTTGGCCTCCTCGTTGGTGCGGGCGCTGGTGACGATGGTCACGTCGAACCCGATGTTGCGCTGGATCTTGTCGAGTTCGATCTCGGGGAAGATCGACTGGTCGCTGACGCCGAGCGTATAGTTGCCCTGGCCGTCGAAGGCGCGCGTGCTCACCCCACGAAAATCGCGGATGCGCGGCAGCGCCGTCTTGATGAGGCGCTCCATGACCTCGTACATCGCGGCCCCACGGAGGGTAACCTTGGCCCCGATGGCCTGGTTTTGGCGCAGCTTGAAATTGGCGATGCTCTTCTTGGCGCGCGTCTCCATCGGCTTCTGGCCGGTGATGGTAGCGAGTTCCTTCTTCGCCTCTTCGAGCGCCGCTTTCACGTCGGGCGAGGAGCCGACGCAAGCATTGACGACCACTTTCTCCAGACGGGGAATCTGGTGGACGTTCTTGTAGCCGTGCTTCTCTTTGAGAGCGGGCACGACCTGATTTTTGTATTCGTTGTAGAGTTCGACTTCCATAAAAACGGGATGCGGCCGACTTTCAACCGGCCGCGGTCGTTGGGGCGGGCAATCTGCCCTTTGCGGGCGAAGAGTCAACAGCTATCTTCGCCTCAGATTGTGTTTTTGGGGAATTGTCTTCCCCAAGGCGAAGATTATTTCTTCGCCGTCTTGGTTTCTTTCTTGGCGCCCTTGGCCGCCTTCTTCTCCGGTTCGGGAGCTTTCTCGACGAGCTTGACGTTGGAGATGTGCAGCGGGCCCTCGCGCTCAATGATGCCGCCGTTCGGACGGTCCTGCGACTTCTGCGCGTGCTTCTTGATCTTGCGCACGCCTTCAACGATCACCTGGTCCTTCTTGACGAGCACTTGGAGCACCCGGCCGCTCTCACCCTTGGAGTTGCCGGAGATGACCGTGACCTGATCGCCCTTCTTGACGTGGGTTTTTTTGCGGGAAGCGGAAACCATAATGTTAGAGCACCTCCGGGGCGAGGGACACGATCTTCATGAAATTGCGTTCGCGCAATTCGCGGGCGACCGGCCCGAAGATGCGCGTGCCGCGCGGGTTCAGGTCCTTGTCGATGATGACGATGGCGTTGTTGTCGAAACGCAGGTAGCTGCCGTCCGGACGGCTGATAGGCTGCTTGGTCCGCACGATGACCGCGCGCACCACGTCGCCCTTCTTGACGGTGCCACCGGGAGTGGCCTCTTTAACGTTGGCAGTGATGACATCGCCGATGCCGGCGGTCATGGTGGCTTTGCCGATGACGCCGATCATCGTCGCCATGCGCGCGCCGGAGTTGTCGGCCACATCGATACGGGTACGAATCTGGAGCATAAAAATATTGTCTTTCTGGTAATCCGACGCCGACACGGCAACACCGTGCCGCAGGAGATGAGGAATCAGTGTTTGAGCACTTCCACCAAACGCCAGCGCTTGAGCTTGCTGAGCGGGCGGGTTTCCATGATGCGCACGAGGTCGCCGACCTGCGCCTTGTTTTCCTCGTCGTGCGCGTAGAACTTCTTGCTCTGCTTGATGATCTTGCGGAACTTCGGGTGCGGCACGCGGGTGACCGTCTCGATCACGGCGGTCTTGGCCATCTTGTTGGAGATGACCTTGCCGACGCGGGTCTTGCGCAGGCCGCGGGTCTTCGCGTCGGCCTCGGGGGCCGCTTCGGTGGTGGTAGTGGTATCGCTCATGGGCGGGAATTCTGGTTAAACGGCGGCCTTCTTGTTGACGCGCTCGGACAGCACCGTTTCGATGCGGGCGACTTCCTTGCGGATGTCCTTCAAACGGCTGGGCCGCTCCATCTGGCCGCCGGCCTGCTGGAGGCGCAGGTTGAACACTTCCTGGCGCAGTTCGCGCTTGCGGCCGCCCAGCTCGTCGCTGCTCAGCTCGCGGATTTCCTTGATCTTCATAAAACGGTTTCTCCTGGCGCGAGGGTTAGGCCGCCGTCGCGGGCACCGCCGCCGGTTGGTGGTCGTTGGCGATCTTTTCCTTGCCGGTGTCGCCCTTCGCGGGTGCGACGGCATGGTGGCGGGTCAAAAACTTCGTGCGCAACGGCAGCTTGTCGGCCGCCAAACGGAGGGACTCTCGCGCCACGGACTCCGGAATGCCGTCCATCTCGAACAGGATGTTGCCGGGACGCACCACGGCCACCCAATACTCGGGCTGGCCCTTACCCTTACCC
>CALMVM010000161.1:0-4319 GCA_937873255.1 uncultured Verrucomicrobiota bacterium
TCGGCGACCGTGCGGAGGGCTCCCGACACATCGCCGGTGTCGGCCATCGCGCGCGCCAACCGGCAAATGGCATCGCCCTTTTCCTGGCAGGATTCGACGGTGCGCAGCGCGCCGGGCAGGTCGCCGTCACGCACCTGGGTCTCGGCGACGACGCTCAGGGCGAAATCGTTGAACCCGCCGCCGTTTTCCGCTGCGGCGCGCGTTGCCCCGGCGCGGTCGCCGGCGTGGGCCAGCACGCGGATGAGCGGTTCGAGCAGGAGCGGGTCGTCAATCGCGCGGAAACCCATCTTTTCCGCCTCGCGCAGGGCCGCGTCGGTGAAAACCCGCGCCAGCGTGCGGCGCACCTTGCGGTCGTCCGTGCGGGGAGACGCCGGGGACTCCGGCGCGACGAACACGGCCGGCACCGCCGGGGCGGTGGCCGGGCGCGGGGCGGTGGAATCGTTGGGATTGGCGGGGAGCACCGGCCCCCTGGCGGGCAGTTCCATGAGCCCGCGCACGGAATCGATCAACTGATCCAGGCATTCCCTGGTCGGCGGGGTCAGCGCGTCGAGCCAATGCGGCAGCGACAGGAAATAATCCAGGTCGTCGCTGACGGCGACCTTTTCGATGCGGAAATTGACGATGTGCGCGTGCGCGCGAGTGGCGAAATCGATCTCGCGCAGGACGTGGGAGGAACTGTTGGAATGCGCCGAGAAGATGAGCACCATGACGCGGCAGCGTTCGATGGCGCGCTTGATCTCACCGGGGTAAAACTGCCCCGGCCGTACGTCGCGCGGGGCGATCCAGCAAGAAAAGCCGGCCCCTTCCAGGGCGACGCACACCGCGTCGGCGGTCGCCTTGTCCTCCGAGGAATGGGAGATGAAGATTTCGTGGGCCATCGGGGCGCGGGCGAGGAACCCGCGACGATAGCTCAACCCGCAGGGAAAAAACAAGTCCCGCCCGGATTCGCTTACGATGCCGCCCTCAGTCGAGCCATTCCGCGAGCGGCACCCGCAATCCCGGTACGCTTTCGCACGTCAACGTCTCGCTGGCAGGATAAAGCTGCTTGCTCTGATAGACGCCGTTCTCGGGCCGGCGGTAGACCTCGACCTGATTCTCCTCGGCGAGGACGATCCAATATTCAGCGACGCCGGCCTCGGCGTAGAGCGACGCCTTTTCCCGGTCCAGTACCTCGCTGCTGACGGCGATCTCCACGATGAAGACGGCGGTCGTGGGGTGTTTCGCATCGAATTCGCCTACTTCCCCGTGCACGATCATCACATCCGGCTCTGGCTCGGAATCTGCCAGGCGCAACGGCGCTTCCATAAACACCACGAATCCGCTTAGCTGCAAGGCCAACAGGAAGAGAAAGATGCGCCTCGTCAATTTGCGGTGCAGCGGCGACTTCGGCATTTTTTTGACGGGGATTCCCCGGATCAACTCCGTGTTGTTGTCCAAAGCCCCCATTTCGCCGAGTGCCTCGTAAGCCTCCACGCTCAGAAGCGAAACGCGGGCGCGGACATCGGATAGAGCAAGGATCGCGGACATCTTATCGGCAAGGTGTTGCTGTGGAGATAGAGGCGCGAACCGTTTTTCCGATGAACGAACACGCCGCTGGTCGGAACGGTTTTCGACGAGCGGCGTTTGCATCGGAGACGAGCGCGGATCAGCCCTTCGCCTTGGCGTAGTTCTCGTTGACGGCGTTCCAGTTGATGGTGTTCCACCACGCCTTCAAATAATCGGGCCGCTTGTTCTGGTACATCAGGTAGTAGGCGTGTTCCCACACGTCCACGCCGAGCACGGGCTTGATGCCTTCCATCAGCGGGCTGTCCTGGTTGGGCGTGGACATGACCTCCAGCTTGCCGCCCTTGACGACCAGCCACGACCAACCGCTGCCGAACCGGCCGGCCCCGGCGGTGTTGATCTTTTCCTTGAGCGCGTCGAAGCCGCCGAACGCTTCTTTGATCGCATCGGCAATCGCCCCGGTCGGTTCGCCGCCGCCGTCGGCCGCCATCAGCTTCCAGAAAAACGAGTGATTGGCGTGGCCGCCGCCGTTGTTGCGGACCGCCGTGCGCGCCGCCTCGGGCACCGCGTTGAGGTCGGCGATGAGTTCCTCGATGGGCTTGGAGGACAACTCGGGGTTGTTTTCGAGCGCCTTGTTGAGGTTGGTGACGTACGTCGCGTGGTGCTTGTCGTGGTGGATCTCCATGGTCTGCGCGTCGATGTAGGGTTCGAGCGCGTCGTTGGGATAGGGCAGGAGCGGAAGTTCGTAAGGCATGAGAATGATGAATTTAGGGTTCTTTGAAGGACGCGCAACTTTCGCAGCCGCGTCCCCACGTTTGATAATCGACGCGCGACGGGTGTCCGGTCTCCGCAAGACAATTCAGAATTTCAAGCCTTCAGAAAAAGCCGGTGCTGGTAACGGCGTTGCTGCGCGGCGGAAAGCGGCGGAAAGACGGGAAGCTGCCCCCCGCCCCCGTCCGCCGCGACGTGACGGCGCGCGGCGGCCTGGAGCGCCCGCCAACGGTCCCACGGAAGATCGGACGCGAAGGCGATTTGCGAAAGGAGGCTGCGCCATTCGGTCAGGGCGCGTTCGAGGTCGCCCGCGCGCAACGAATCGTTGAGCAAACGGTGCCGGCTGCCGGGGTTTTGCGCGAGTTCGGCGACGACCTGCGCCGCGCCGTCGCCGTAGTCCGGCGGCACGCCCATTTCGAGGTAACCGGGATGGTCCGCCCGCGCGTACGTCCGCGCGCAGACGCCGCCTAGCCGGCCGCCGTGCGGGTTATCGCCCTCGGGGGTGAAACGGTGCCCGGCGCGCAGGTTGGCGAGATCGTGGACCAGGTCGTCAATGGGGTAATCGGGTTGTTCGAGCGCGGCGGCGACCGCGAGGCCCTCGCCGTGGTTGAAAAAACCGAAGACGACCCCGCGCCGGGTCGGCGTGCCGTCGGGTTCGATGAGGCCGAGTTTGCGCCAAGCGAGCGCGGGGGTCATCGTCTTGCTGTCCCCTTCGCAGACGGGGCGTTGCGGACAGGTCTGGCAGCAGGCGGGATAATTGCGGCGTTCGGCGGGGGCGTGCAGCGCGCGGCCGGTCGAATCGCGCCGGGCGGGGAACGCCAGCGACGAATAATCGACCTGCGCGAGCAGCACGCCATTCCTTTCGACGAAGGCCCACGGCGTTCCGCCACCGCTCAACGCGGGCACGGCGGCGGCGAGGCGTTCCTCGAACACCGCGCGGCCCATCCGGCCGCCGGGCGGAAAATTGCGCCCGCGCCAGTCTTCCGAGAGGGCTTCCAATTGCGCGCGCAGGCCCTTGACGAGGCGCACCTCGTACGGGGTAAGGATGACGGCGAGGGGGATTTCGCGTCCGTAACGCCAGCCGGCCGGGGCGTGGTCGGTCGCGGGGCGGCGGAGTTTGCAGAGATTTCCCCGGCCGACCGCGCGCATGAACGCGGCGGAGTGCAACGCGGGCAGCCAGCGTTGCGGAGATGAGAGATGAGAGATGGGAGATGGGGCAGAACCGGAAGCGGCGGGAGATAAAACCGGGTCTTCGGAAGGCAATGACTCTTGGAAAGAACTTTCCTGTCTTCCCCCATCTCCCATCTCCCATCTCCCATCTCCTATCCAGAGTTCCGCGAGCGGCACGTTCGTTTCCGCGCCGTGAAAGGGCTCCCACTCGCCGGTCGAGGCGAGGATTTCCACGCTGAGCGGTTGCGCGAGCCGGGCGCGTTCGGCGTCCACCCGCAAGCCGCACGGACGCGGCCCGTCCGCCACGGAGCGTTCCACGCCCAACGGCACGTCCTGCACGCTGAACAGCCGGTGGCAAAGCTCGGTGGCGGCGGCCAGGGGCGGCTCACTGCGTTCGCGCGCGGCTTCCATCACGGAGAGCAGGCTCGGCCAATCGATCTGGGTGGCGCGCTTGAGGTTCTTCGGACGCGCGTCCTCCAACCGCGGCCGGCCCGGCGCGACCAGCACGAACCCGCTGTCGTCCAACCCCCGGCGGCCCGCGCGGCCGAACATCTGAAGGAGTTCCTCCGGCAACAGGTGCCGCTCGAAATGCCGCACGGAATACCGTGTGTCGGTCACGAGCACCGAACGCATGGAGAAATTTACTCCGGCGGCGAGCCCCGTCGTGGCGACGACCGCGCGGAGTTGGCCGGTCTTGGCGAGGGGTTCGATCAAGCCGGCACGCGCGCCGTAGCTCAACCCGCTGTGATGATAGGCGATGCGCTTGCGCAAAAGCTTGGCGAGTTTTTCGCCGGCGAGGGCGGTTTGCTCGGGCGAAAGCGCGAGCGGATCGTCCACGGGCAGCGCGGCGGCAAGGGTGTTGGCGAGGTCCTCCG
>CALMVM010000161.1:4329-7374 GCA_937873255.1 uncultured Verrucomicrobiota bacterium
GGCGGCGCGGCGCGGGGCGAAAACCAGGATGGGCCCGAGGTCGGCCAGGAGGGCTTTCGCCAACAGGCGCGGCCAGTAGCCGAAGGCGCGCGCGTCGAGGTTGTACGGGAGGTGGTCGAGGACGCTCTCCTCCAACGGAACGGGGCGCTGTTCGTGGACGACGAGTTCGGCGTCGCGGCCGAGGCGGGTCAGCCACGCCGCCACATCGGCGGGGTTGCCCACGCTGCCGCTGAGCAGGAGGAGTTGGGTGCCGGGCGGGGCGAGGGCGAGGGCGAGTTCGTAGTTCGCGCCGCGCTGGGCGTCGCCGAGCATCTGGTATTCGTCGATGACGAGCAGCTTCGGTCCACGCTGGCGCAACAACCGACCGCGCTGGGTTTCCAGGGTGGCGACGATCACGCGCGCGTCGGGGCGCAGGGTGATGTCGCCCGTGCAGACGCCCACGTCCCAGCCGGCCGCGCGCCACTCGGCGTATTTGTCGTTGGCCAGCGCGCGGGTGGGCACCGTGAAGACGGCCTGGCCCTTCAACGTGGCGTAGAGCAGCTCGAAAATGTACGTCTTGCCCGCGCCCGTCGGGGCGTGAACGACCACGTCGCGCCCCGCGCGCAAGGCGGCGACCGCCTGCTGCTGCCACAGGTCCGGGATGCGAAGGCTAGCTTCGAGGGTTTTCAAGGAGCCCGGCAACGGGAGATCGTCTCCTGTCGCCGCACGGGAAGCTACCGTGTCGCGGGCGGGGTGACAAGGCGCGGACCCGCATCGGGGCGAGGAGCCGTCCACGGCAAGCCCGCGTTTCGTTCGAAACGAGGTAAACGCCTGGAAAATTCAGGGTTGCATTTCCTCGCGACGACCGGCAGCCTGTTTTCCGGCATTCCGCCGCCCCGCCGCAACCACCTTCCGCTCCCCATGAAAATCGCCCGCACTCCCTTCCTCGCCGCCGTGTTGACGGGCGCTCTCGCGCTGTCGTCCGTCTCGCCCGCGCACGCCGCGCCGGCTTCCGACGACGCGCAAGCGGTCATGACCACCACGATGGGGACGCTCATCGCCCAGGGCTTGCTCATGACCTACATGAGCCTCGGGGCCGTGGCCGACGGATTCTCGAAGAAAGCCTATTCCGTCAAGGAAGCCACCGAGGTGCTCGATACCTGCCAGCGCACCACGAAAGTGGCGCAAGATTCGCTCAAGAAACTCCTCGATTCGGGAGCGATCACCGGCGAATCGGACCTGAACTATCTCCGCCAGTCCATCGCGGCCTACGACGACCTGACCGAGGAGGCGACGGACGTGAAGGCCTGCGTCCAGAACATGAGCCAGGCGAACATCAAGAAGTTCATGAGCAAGAAGGACGAGGCGTGGAAGAAGATCACCGCACTGATCGAATGACGACGCGGCGGGGCGCTTCAAAGCGGAACTGACCCAGCCGGCCATTCGTCGGACCGCGTCGGTCAGGCTTCCGGTGGTTGGTGGCGGGCAGTTTCCTGCCGGATCATTGCGGCAAGGCCGGCAACGCCCAAGCCGGTGGGCAACCATCGCCAGCGCTCGGCGGTGTAGTCGCCGCTGCCCATCTCGAATTGCTGTAGGAAGCGCGCCATCCCCGTCACCCCCAACTCGCGCTGCAAGGCGTCGAGTCCGGCAGTTCGCAGAGCCTCGGAGATCAGTATCGCTATGGGGGACCATCATACTTCCGCCCCGAAAACCCTGTCAACCAAGCCCAGCGGAGCGGCAAAGGTACATATTGCCCTCCGAGCCCCGGCAGGGGCGGCAGAGCTTAACCCACGGCGTGAGCCGTGGGGAGGCGGTCCCCGCAGAGGGACAGCCCCGGCAGGGGCGTAACAAAACACGCACGCGTCCCACGGACGGCCCCGCCGGTTTTCTTACGCCCCTGCCGGGGCTCTGCGGCTTGTTGGCGATGTTCCCACGGCTCACGCCGTGGGCTAAGCTCTTACGCCCCTGCCGGGGCTCGGAGGCCAAATGCTCCATTGCCGAACGATTGGCAGCGACGAAGAGCACCTTGCCGAGCACTATCCAGCGGCAGGTGCGCGGCAGCCGGGCGTCGGTGGTTGGAAAAAACATCCGCTCACAAGGTTCGACGGACGCAGGCGAGGTCCCGAGGCACTCAACGCGCGCAGACCGTGGGCCTCGTGCCAGACCTTAGCACTGGTATCCTCCTCCAGCCCGAGAGACGCGTTCCCGGGCGGCCGGCAATCACCAGCACACGCGGGAAACCGTATGCGAAGCGCGGCCATGAGCAGGCCACGAGGGAAATGTCGATCCGCCCGATGGGCCGGATCACGCCAGCTTGCGCCCGGCGGCGGTGGCCGGGTCGCCGGTGTTGGGCGTGCCGGTCGGCTCGATGAGGAGCAAGTGCGTTTCCTCGCGTGCGACCGGGCGGTGTTCGACGCCGCGCGGCACGATGAACATCTCGCCCGGCCCGAGCGTGACGGTGCCCTCGCGCAGTTGGATGTCGAGCACGCCCTTGAGCACGAGGAAGAAATCGTCCGTATCGTCGTGTTTGTGCCAGACGAACTCGCCCTGGACCTTCACAACCATCACGTCGTGGCTGTTGTAGAGCGCCACCGTGCGTGGCGACCAGTGTTCGGCGAAGGTGTCGAGTTTTTCGGCGAGGTTGATCTCAGCGTTCATGATTCGGAGTGCAAACGGTGAGAGTGGCCTTCGCTCTCTTGAGTTACTCGGGCCAAGTCTCGGGGTCGTCGAGTCTGAACCACCAACTGACCCACCAACCGCGTCCTTTCAAAATCAGCGTGCCAGGCCCGGGAAAGGACAAGGTGGACTCCTGCCAATGATCTCCGTTGAAGCCGCTGGCTACCAACGTAATTAACCCGACCGGAGCCATCGTTCCCGGGAGAACCTCCACTTCCTGTCCGCTGGCCCTCCGCACCCGGAAACTGACAACGCTCAAATCGAAGTCCTCGGCCGGCAACACCACGGCCGGCTGGTTCGCCAAGTGCAGGTGCCAATCGTAGTCGACAAAACGCAGGTGCGCTCCCGGCCAGATTGCCTTAAGTTTTTTTGTTACGGTGTTGAGAGATT
>CALMVM010000161.1:7384-13978 GCA_937873255.1 uncultured Verrucomicrobiota bacterium
CCCTCTTCCCCAGCCCGGCTCCGTCCGGCACCGGCCGCGAGCAGAAGCCCGCCCGCCAGCCAGACCGTTAATCGCCGGAAACGCATCGGGCAGCCTCCGCGGGTCAGCCCTGCGATTTGATCGCCAGTTTCTTCTCGCGCAACTGCTCAATCATGTCTTCGAGGATGTTGAGCGACTCGGTCTTGATCGGGTCGATGGTCTCGGCCTTCGCCGTGCCGCCTTCGTCGTCGAGATCGTCCGCCGCCGCGTCCTCGGCCGACGCATCCGCGCCGTCCGCCTTTGCCTGCGGGGTTTTTTCCTTGTCCTTGTCCTTGTCCTTATCCTTGTCCTTCTTGATCGGCATGAGTGCCAGCTTCGGCTTGTCCACGTCGGCCAACGGCAGCGCGTACGTCGGCGGCGCGACCTGGTGCCGCGCCTGCCGCTCGGCCTTGACCTCTTCCGCGTGCTTTTTGTCGGCGTCGCGCTCGGCGCGGCGTTCGGCCTCGTTGAGAGACAGCGTGTTCGCGCGCAGGTCGCCCAGGTCGAACCACGGCCCGGGCCACTTGTCGTAATCCGCCGGCTTCACCTCGTCGAAGGGCAGCGGATACTTGAGCGCGTCCTCGCCCACCTCCAGGTGCGCGTAACGCGACGGCAGCACCACGTCGCTCTCGACGCCCTTCAACTGCGTGCTCTGCCCCGACGGGCGGTAGAACTTCTGGATCGTCAGCTTGAGCGCGCCGGCATCGGCCGTCTTGAAGCCGAAGGGCGACATGAAGCGGCTCAACTCCAAGAGCGTCTGCACCGTGCCCTTGCCGAAAGTGTTCTTGTCGCCCACGATCACCGCGCGCTGGTAATCCTGCAACGCGCCCGCGAAAATCTCGCTCGCCGACGCGCTGATGTGGCTGGTTAACACGACCATCGGCCCGCTGTAGAGGATCGACGGGTCCTTATCCGAGGAAACGGTGATCTGCTTGTTGTAATCCTTGGCCTGCACGACCGGCCCCTTCTTGATGAACAGGCCCGTCAGGTTGATCGCCTCTTCCAGCGAACCGCCCCCGTTGCGGCGCAGGTCCATCACGAGGCCGGTCACCCCCTCCTTGTTGAGCCGGGTCAACAGCGCGGCCACGTCCCGGGTCGTGCTTTTGCGCTTGGAACCGGAGGCACGCGAGCCGTCCATGTCGGCGTAAAAGCCGGGCAGCGTGATCCAGCCGAGCTTGTCAATGGTGCCGTCGTCGCGCTTGTGTTCGATGATCTCCGCGCGCGCCTCCTGGTCGGTGAGCTTGACCTCGTCGCGCGTGATGGCGATGACCTTGCGCTTGGAATTGTCGCTCGTGCCCGCCGGGATGACCTGCAAGCGCACGACCGTCCCCTTCTTGCCACGGATCATCTCGACGACCTTGTCGAGCTTCATGTCCACCACGTCCACGAAGGGCTCGTTGCCCTGCGCGACGGCGGCGACCTTGTCGTCCACCTTCAGGTCGCCCTGCGTGGCGGCCGGGCCGCCGGCGATGAGTTCGACGATTTTGGAGTATTCGTCCTCCTTGCGCAGGATCGCGCCGATGCCGGTCAGCGAGAGACGCATGTTGATGGAAAAATTCTCCATCTCGCTCGGGCTCATGTACTCGCTGTGCGGGTCATAACATTGGGCCAGCGCGTTGAGGAAAAACTTGTCCACGTCCTCTTTGGTCTGCTCGTGGAGCGAACGCAGCAGCCGGTCGTAACGCTTGGCGACCACCTGCTCGGGCGTGTCCTTGGGTTTGTCGGCGGCCTTGGGCTCGGTCGGGTTGACGGCCTTCGACTCGCTGTCCGTGGCGGGTGGCGTTTTGGCTTCCGAATCGGGAGCCTTGGCGGGTTTTCTCTCGACGTTCGACTCGGCGAGGTGCTCGGTGAGCAGTTCGTTCTCGATGCGGTCGTGCCAGAGGCGGTCGGCGTCGGCCTCGTCCTTGGGCCAGGGAGCCTTGAGACGGCTGATCTCGATGGTGCCGTGCCCGTCGAAGTCGAACTTCTCGGTTTCCAGCAGGTGCTTGATCTTGGCGACGCGGGCCTCGACGTGCTTCAGATACGCGTCGTAGATGACCTGCGCGGGCTTGAGGTCGCCCAGCCAGATGGCGTCGTCGAGGTCCTTGGCGTATTTCTTCTCGTAGCCGTCGATGTCGCTCTGGGTGAAGAACAAGCGGTTGAAGTCGAACGTCTCGATGTACGTGTGCAGCAGCCGGTCGGAAACGCTGTCGTCGAGCTGGTGCCGGGTATAATGGAGTTGTGCGAGCGCCTTGGCCTCGGCGACGGCGATCTGGCCGGGCTCGGGTTCGGCCGCGCGGCAGGCGGTCAGCGCGGTGATGAGAAGCGTACTGCCGACGGCCAGGGAAAGCGTGAGCTTGGTCATGAGAGCGAAGGAGAACGGAGAGCGGAGAGCGGGAATGTAGCGGGTTCCGTGCGAGCTGGCACCTGAAAAAGATTCTACGCTCAGACAGCAGGAGCGGGTGCGCCGTTCGAAAAGCGGGCTACGGGATGCTGGATATGAGATGCGAGATGTGGAATGTGGGATGCAGAACACCTGGAGAGAACGCCGGGCCCGCCTCTTGTTCGGTGGACTTTACTCTTTCGCGCGTGTCTTTCGTCGCTTGCCTTTCATCCCACATCTCATATCTCACATCCCATGATTGACGCTCCTTTCGAGATGTACACGGGCGGTTATTTCCAGACGAACGCCTACGCCCTGCCGACCCCGGCGGGCGGCAAGCTGCTCATCGACGCGCCCGAGGGTTGCGCCGCGTGGCTGCGAAAGGAGGGCTGGAAAATCGAGGCGCTCCTGCTGACCCACGCGCACATCGACCACGTCCAGGACGCCACGGAAATCGTGCAGGCGCACGGCTGCCCGATCTATTACCACGCCGACGGCATCCCGCTGCTCGAAGACCGGATGGCGTACCGGCGTTTCGGGCTGAGCCTGGATTTCGAGCCGGTGACGGGCGGGCGGTTGATCGACGAGGGCAAGGGGCAAACGTTCGCGGGGCGGGAGTTCGATCTGTTGCTGGTGCCGGGGCATTGTCCGGGCAGCCTGTGTTTTTACGACAAACAGGGCGCGGGGCTGTACGGCGGCGACGTGTTGTTTGCCGGTTCGGTCGGCCGGTCGGATTTGCCGGGTGGCGACCACGAGTTGCTCATCCGTGGCATCCGCCAAAAAATCCTGACGCTGCCCGGCGACACGGTGGTCTTACCCGGACACGGGCCGGAGACGACGGTGGAGATCGAACGCGCGGGTAATCCGTACCTCTGAGCCGGGCGCGGCAAAAATCGCTTCCCGGTGGACGGCTGTCGGTGTAATCTGCCGGGGATCATGGATGCCATCCTCGCACTGCCGGATGTCCGCGCGCGCATGCGGCGGTGGACCGTCGCGGAATATACCGCGCTGACGGAGGACAACCCCGCTTTCCGGGGTTTTGAACTGATCCGCGGATATATCGTTGCGAAAATGCCAAAAGGCCCTCTGCACACTTCGCTAACGGACTTTGCTTGCGAAAACCTGCGGCGCACGGTTCGCGCAGGACTGATTGTGCGACAGGAGGCTGCTCTCCAATTGAAGGATTCGTCGCCAGAGCCGGATGTAGCGGTCGTGCGCGGCACGCGCAACGATTTCTGGCGCTGTCACCCGACCACAGCCGAACTCGTCGTTGAAATAGCTGTCAGCAGCGTCGCCCTCGACCGCGAAAATGCCTCGCTCTACGCCGAGGCGGGCATCGCGCAATATTGGATCGTGCTCGCGGAGAGAGAAGAAATCGAAGCGTACTCCCGGCCCGAGAACGGCGTCTATCAGGAGAAACGCACTTACCGTCGCGGCGAAATAATCCCCTGCGTGTGCGTGGAGGATGGCACGGTGCCGGTGGAGACCTGGTTTCTCTAAATCTCCGCGTCGGCGCGGCGTACGTCCGCCACCGACGCGAAATGCGATTAGATGGCAGTGGCTATGCCGGAGCAATACCGGACGCCGCTGACGGACGGGGGGAGGATCGTTGGTTTTCGTGTTCTTGTGCTTTGCGACCATGAGTAAACGGCCGCCCGACCGTCGAGGTCATTTCAACAGAAGCCAAGAGAAACATGGAACCCATCCCCAGCCTGCACCGCGTCGCTTTCCTCGGTAATTACCTGCCGCGCCAGTGTGGTCTGGCGACGTTCACGACCGACGTGTGCGAATCCGTCGCGCAGGCGTTTCCAGAGACGCAATGCCTCGCGCTGGCGATGAACGACCGGCCGGAGGGTTACACGTACCCGCCGCGCGTGCGGTTCGAGATCCCGCAACAAGAGATCGGCGCGTACCATCGCGCGGCTGACTTCCTGAACACCAACGAGGTCGAAGTCCTCTGCGTGCAGCACGAGTATGGCATTTACGGCGGCGATTGCGGCGAGCACGTCCTCGAACTCCTGCGCCAGACGCGCATGCCCGTCGTCACGACGCTGCACACGATCCTGACCGACCCCAACCCGACCCAGCGCCGGGTGATGATGGAACTCTCGCAACTTTCCGACCGGCTCGTGACCATGACCCAAAAAGGGGTCAATCTGCTCAAGGAGGTCTACGGTTTGCCCGAGGAAAAGATCGACCTCATCCCGCACGGCATCCCGGACATGCCCTTCGTCGATCCGAACTATTACAAGGACAAGTTCGGCGTCGAGGGCAAGACGGTGTTGCTCACCTTTGGGTTACTCTCGCCGGGCAAGGGCATCGAGCATTGCATCAGCGCGATGCCGGCGATCTTGGAGAAGCATCCGAACGTCGTCTACATCGTGCTCGGCGCGACGCATCCGCACGTTCTCAAGCACGAAGGCGAGGCCTATAGAGATCGTCTCAAGGCGATGGCGCGCGACCTCGGCGTGAAGGATGCGGTGCGGTTCTTCAACCAGTTCGTGTCGCTCGAAGACCTCAAGGAATTCATCGGCGCGGCGGACATCTACATCACGCCCTATCTGAACGCCGCGCAGATCACCAGCGGCACGCTGGCGTACAGCTTCGGCGCGGGCAAGGCGGTCATTTCCACGCCGTACTGGCACGCGCAGGAACTCCTCGCCGACGACCGCGGCACGCTCGTGCCCTTCAGCGATCCGCCGGCGATTGCGGCGGCGGTGGACGAGATGCTCACCAACGAGGCGCACCGCCACCAGATGCGCAAGAGCGCGTACCTGCTCAGCCGTGGCATGATCTGGCCCGAAACGGCCAAGAAGTACATGGAATCCTTCGCCCGCGCGTGCGCCGCCCGGGCCGCCCGGCCGCGCGAGACGTTTGCCTTGCAGCAACTGGAGATCACTCCCGATTTCCTGCCGCCGGTGAAGGCCGATCACCTGCGCGCGATGAGCGACTCAACGGGCATGTTCCAGCACGCGATCTTCAACGTGCCCAACTTCCTCGAAGGCTACACGACCGACGACAACGCTCGCGCGTACATCCTGACCGTCCTGCTCGACGAACTCGGCGCGCGCGACCCGCACACGCCCGACACCAGCGCGCTCGGTTCGACGTACCTGGCTTTCCTGTGGAACGCCTTCAACTCGCAGACCTGCCGCTTCCGCAACGGCATGCGCGTCGAGGGCAGCTCGCTCGAGGCCGTCGGGAGCGAGGATAGTCACGGCCGCGCGTTGTGGGCGCTCGGTACCGCGTTGGGTCGGACGGAAGACGAGGGGCACCGGCAACTGGCGGGTAGGCTGTTTTCGCAGGCGCTGCCGGAGACGACGAAGTTCACCTCACCGCGCGCGTGGGCGTTCACGATCCTGTCGATCCACGAATATCTGCGGCGGTTCTCGGGCGACCGGGAAGCCAACCGCGTGCGTGAGACATTGGCGGGTAAGCTACTCGGATTGTACGAACGCTGCCACGGCGAGAATTGGGAGTGGTTTGAGGATATCCTCACCTACGACAACGCGATCCTGCCGCATGCGCTGCTGCTGACCGGGCATTGGACGCACCGGCCCGACGTGTTGGAGGCGGGGCTGCGTTCGCTGCGCTGGCTGTTGGAAGTCCAGACGAGTCCGAACGGGTGTTTCAGTCCCATCGGATCGAATGGGTTTTACCGGCGCGGCGAGGAGCGGGCGCGGTTCGACCAGCAGCCGCTCGAAGCCGCCTCGACGGTGGGGGCATGCCTGGAAGCGTATCGGATCACGCAGGATGCGTTCTGGCAGGAAAAGGCGCGCACGGTGTACGAGTGGTTCCTCGGCAGGAACGACCTCGGGATGCCGCTCTACGACCCGCGCACGGGTGGGTGCCGTGACGGCCTGCACGCGAACCGCGTCAACCAGAACCAAGGCGCGGAGAGCACGCTGGCGGCACTTCTCGCCCTGGCGGAAATGCGGCTGGCGCGCGTGGCGTCAACGGAAGCCGTCGGCAGCGAGACGCGCGCGGCGTAGTTGAATACCCGCCGCGCCAGCGGCGACCCAATCCAGGTAGGGAGGGCTTCCCGAGCCGTCCGTGGATTTCCGGCGAAGCGCGTCGTGCTTGCCTCGATCATCCGAGCCAATTTACGGACGGCTCGGAGAGCCATTCCTACCAGTTGACAGAACGACCGGCAACCTCGCGGTTGCCTGTGAGACAAGACTTGTCAGCCCCCTCCCCGAACAGCGATAATGCGC
>CALMVM010000162.1:0-272 GCA_937873255.1 uncultured Verrucomicrobiota bacterium
ACCCCGACGAAACACATGGCCGTCAGCGGCAGCGAGACGCGGTCCGCGAGCGGGACGGCCAGCGCCTGGATCGTCTGCACGTAGAACGGGTGACGGATCGCCAGCGATTCCGGGTTCACCACGAAAGACAATCCGCGCAAAAAGAACATGCCGCCCAGCGTCACCAGGAAGGGCGGCAGGGTGAAGCCGTGGATCAACGCCCCCATGCCGGCCCCGAACAACCCGCCCAGGAGCAGCACGCCGACCAGCGTCGGTGCCAACGGCCAGCCGTG
>CALMVM010000162.1:282-3877 GCA_937873255.1 uncultured Verrucomicrobiota bacterium
GTATTTGGGATCGAACTTTTTCACGAGGGGACGGAAGGGGAGGAGGCCGCGGCGGCCACGACGGGCTCCGTCGGGACGGGGCGCTTCGGAAATTTGCGGCGGAAGTAGCGATGCACTTTCTCGCTCTGGAGCAAACAGACGGCGATGATGACGAGCGCCTTGGGCACCGGCGCGACGTCGGCGCTGACGTTGCGCGCGTACATTGTCGTGGTCAGCGTCTGGATGAGCAGCGCGCCGACCAGCGACCCGACAAGGTAGAACCGCCCGCCCGTCAGCGCCGTGCCGCCGACGACCACGGCCAGGATGGCGTCGAGTTCGAGGTAGAGCCCGGCGTGGTTGGCATCGGCGCTCTTGATGTTGGAAGCCGCCACGAGTCCCGCCAGTCCGGCGCAAAAACCCGTGAACAGGTAGGCCAGGAACGTGACCAGCCGCGCGTTGATCCCGGCATAGCGGCTGGCAACGGGATTGTCGCCGACGGACTCGATGAACAGGCCCAGCGCCGTCCGGCGCGTCAGGGCGTAGGTGATCACCAACAGGACCAGCACGAGCGTCAGGGTGAAGGGCAACCCGAGGAAGTGTCCGTTGCCCAGATAAGCCATGGCCGGGTCGGTGAAGTTGATGATCTGTCCCTCGCCGACAAGTTGCGCCACGCCGCGTCCGGCCACCATGAGGATCAGCGTGGCGATGATCGGCTGGATGCCGCCATACGCCACCAGCGCGCCGTTCCATGCCCCCGCGAGCAGCGCCACGCCCATCGCCCCCAGGACGCCCACGGCGAACGAACAGCGGTGGCCGACCATCAACTGCGCGGCCACCGTGCCGGCCAGGGCCATGACGGCCCCCACGGAAAGATCGACGCCGCCGGTGGCGATGACCAGCGTCATGCCCAGAGCGACGAGCATCACCTTGGCTCCCTGGTTGAGGATATCGATGCGTTGGCCGTAAAGATGGCCGCCGCGCACGTCGAGGTCGAAGAATCCCGGAGTGAAGAAATAGTTGAAGGCGAGCAGCAGCCCGAGCGCCAGCAGCGGCCAGAGCACGCGCTGTTTGCGCACCGCGAACAGCATCGCCGCGAAGCCGATCCAGAAAAGGAGGTTCATGAGGGGTGCAACACGGCTCCGGATTCGGCGGCGGGCGCGGCGATCATGCCCATGACGGCATGTTCGCTGATTTGTCCGGCGGCCAGTTCGCCGACCTTTTTTCGATCCCGCAGGATGACCACGCGCTGGCTGTCGCGCACGACCTCCTCCAGTTCGGAGGAAATGAAGAGCACGGCCAGCCCCCGTTCGCGCAACGAGCCGATGAGTTTTTCGATCTCTGCCTTCGCGCCCACGTCGATGCCGCGCGTGGGTTCGTCGAGGATGAACAGGCGCGGCTCGGTCGCCAGCCAGCGGGCGAGCAGCACTTTTTGCTGGTTGCCGCCGCTCAGGTTCTTGATGAGCTGCTCGGGTCCCGGCGTTTTGATCTTGAGCGTTGCGATGAAACGCTCGGCCAGCGCGTTCTGTTCCGCCCGGCCGATCCGAGCCCACGGACCCCGGCTGGCCTGGAGAGCGAGGATCAGGTTCTCGCGGATCGAGAGATTGGGGATGACGCCTTCCACCTTGCGATCCTCCGCCGTGAAGGCGATGCGGTGGCGCAGGGCGTCGCGCGGGCTGCCGATGACGACGGGCTCACCGCCGATTTTCATCGTGCCGCTGTCGGCGCGGTCCACGCCGAAGATCAACCGCGCGACCTCCGTGCGCCCGCTACCCAGCAGTCCCGCCAGTCCCACGACCTCGCCGGGCCGGATGCTCAGGTCCAGCGGATGGATCGACCCCTTGCGGCCGAAGTTCGTGACCTCCAGCAACGGCTGCCCGGTGGGAGCCTCACCGGCGGCGGCCGGGGCGTTCATCCGTTCGACCTCGGCCGCGTCTTTGCCGATCATGCGCGCGACGAGTTCGAGCCGGGGCATCTCCGCCGTGGGATATTCGCCGACGTGCCGGCCGTTGCGCAGCACGGTGATCCGGTCGCACACCGCGTAAACCTGATCGAGGAAGTGCGTCACGAAGACGATCCCCAGGTCCTCGCCGCGCAGCTTTTTCATGACGGCGAAAAGCTCCGCGACCTCGCGCTCGTCGAGGCTGGAAGTGGGTTCGTCGAGGATGAGCAGCTTGGCCGACACGTCCAGCGCGCGGGCAAGCGCCACCATCTGCTGGATGGCGATGGAGCAACTCGAAAGCTGCCGGGACACGTCCAGCGTCAGGTCCAGCCGCCGCAACGCGCGCTCGGCGCGTTCGCGGATGGCGCGCCAGCGCACGAAGCCGAACACCGTCGGCTGCCGGCCCAGACAGATGTTCTCGGCCACCGACAGGTGCGGGATGAGGTTCACCTCCTGGTAGACCGTGCTGATCCCGCACGCCTCCGCCTCGCGCGGGGAGCCGGGGCGGATCGATTGGCCGTCGAGCCGGGTGTCGCCGGAGTCGCGGTGGTACACGCCGGTGAGCACCTTGATGAGCGTGCTCTTGCCCGCGCCGTTCTCGCCCATCAGGGCGTGGATCTCTCCCCGGCGTACCGTGAAATCCACGCCTTGCAGCGCGCGCACGCCCGGGAAACTCTTCCCCAGACCGCGGATTTCGAGCAGCGGCGAGTCAGCCATCGCCTGCCCTCAATATTTGCGGTTGGGCAGTTCCCGGGCGGCGTTCGCCGAGTCGAAAACGCCCTCCTGGCTGGTGACGTGCCGGGGCACTTCCTGGTGGTCGGCCAGTTTGCGCGAGAGTTCCATGATCGTGCCGCCGATGAGCGGGTTGCACTCCACGGTGCAGTTGAGCTTGCCCGCGACGATGGCCTCGAACGCGGCCTTCACGCCGTCGATGGAGACGATGAGAATGTCCTTGCCGGGCTGCACGCCGGCTTCCTCCATCGCCTGGATCGCGCCGAGCGCCATGTCGTCGTTATGGGCGAAGACCGCCGTGATGCCTTTGGCGTCGGGCGATTTGAGGAACGCTTCCATGACTTCCTTGCCCTTGGCGCGGGTGAAGTCGCCGCTCTGGCTTTTGACGATCTTCATGCCGGGATACTTGGCGATCGCCTCCTCGAAGCCCTTCTTGCGGTCGATGGCGGGTGCCGCTCCGGGAGTGCCGACGAGTTCCACGATGGTCGCCTTGCCGTCGGTGTGCGTGGCGAGCCATTCGCCCGCGCGGCGGCCCTCCTCGACGAAATCCGAGCCGACGAAGCTCGCGTACAGCGCCGGGTCGCTCACGTCCACGGTCCGGTCGCTCAGGATCACGGGGATTTTCGCCTGTCTGATTTCCTGCAACACCGGTTCGAAACCCGTGCTGACCACCGGCGAGAAGGCGATCACGTCCACGCCCTGCGCCACGAACGAGCGCAACGCCTTGATCTGATTTTCCTGCTTCTGCTGGGCGTCGGAGAAAACGAGGTTGACCCCCGCTTTCTGCGCGGCGTCCTTGAGCGAATCCGTGTTGGCCGTGCGCCAGGCGCTCTCCGCGCCGATCTGCGAAAAACCGACGGTCAGCTTTTTATCGCCGCCGGTTTCTTTCTTGCCACAGCCTGCCGATAGCAGGCAACCGACGGTCAGCAAAACCAGGAAAGGGAA
>CALMVM010000162.1:3887-6297 GCA_937873255.1 uncultured Verrucomicrobiota bacterium
TCGCCCCCGGCCCCAGAGGCAAATGACAGTCTGTCTGGAGGAGATCAGAGCAGAGGCCTGAGGAATTTCAAAGCGGAAGTTCATAGTTTTCACGGCGTTGCTCGCGCCACGACCCTTTGGATTTAATGGTTGATTTCGTTGTGCATTTTTGTACAATCGGCGGCGTTCGTAGATCATCCTCCCGATCACGCGCAGACCTTTCGGACCTCAAGTGGTCAGGGTGGAGAGGATGGTTGCGTTCGCTTCCTTGCCTTGTATCCCCGACCTGGAGAGTCCCCTGCCGTGAAATTCAAAAACCCCGCTGCCCCCACCCGTCGAACGCGTTTCTGGTCCGCCGCACGTCTGCTCGCCGCCAAGCGGAGTCCGGGCCGCCGGAGCACCGGCGCCCGCGTGGCGCTGGCGGCCCTGGCTGGTACGGTTTTGCTCGCCGCGCAGGCACGGGCCGCCGTCTATACCTATACCCCGACCAACAACGGCAACGGGCCGGACAACTGGAGCACCAGCCCGAATTTCTCTTCGACGCCGGTCAGTTCCGCTTCGACGGAACTGACCTTCGTCGGCAGCAACTCCACCGTGCTCGCCGGCGGGTTGACCAGCACGAGCACCAACAATCTGGGTGATTTCCTGCTCAACATTTTCGACCTCCAGGGCACCGGTCCGGCGGCCGGCGGGGCGGCGACGATCAACATCAACAGCGCGGCGGGCAGCTTCCTGGACTTCCGCACCAACGGCAACACGCTGCCGGTGGTCAACCTCAACGCGTTGGCGGGCGGCGCGGGGTTGACCTACAACGTCAATTCCAACGTCACGCTGACCAACAACACGACGTTCCAGGGCGACGGCACGGCGGCGTTCAACTTCAACGGGGTGCTCAGCGGGGCCGGCAGCCTGACGAAGGCGGGTGCCAGCACCCTGACGCTCGCCGGCGCCAACACCTTCACGGGCGGCGCGGTGGTCAGCGCCGGCACGCTCAACCTGGGCAGTACCACCGCTCTGGGCACGGGTGGGCTGACGATGAACGGCGGCATCGTGGCGGCGACGACGACGGCGACCTCGACGAACATCTCGACGACGGCGACGGCGGCGATCAACTTCACCAGCGGTGCTTACACCTTCACGACCCCGGCGATCACGGCCAACCTGAACCTGACGGGAGCCAGCGGCGGCAACATCATCAAATCGGCGGGCGCGGGTAACCCGGTCATCGCGGGTAACCTGAATCTGGGCGGGGTGGCGCGCACCTTCGCGCTCGCCGACACCAGCGGTGACGCCGCCCCGGAACTGACGGTGAGCGGGGCCATTTCCAATGGCAGCGTGGTGATGGACAACACGCTCAACGGCACGAGCACGCAGGAGTACGGCACGCTGTTCTTCGGCAACTCAAACAACACCTACGCGGGCGGCACGAGCATCAACGTGGGCCGCCTGGAGATCTTCGACTCGGGCAGCCTTGGCACGGGCAACGTGACCGTGGGTTCACGCGGCACCCTGGCCTTCGGCGGCTCCGGCCAGCCGACCAACGGCACCGTGACCCTGACCAACAACGTCAGCTTCGGGCACACGGTCAATGGCAACTACGGGCAGGACGCCTTGCAGGTGAACAGCGGCAGCGCGCTACTGGCCGGGACCGTCACCTTGACGGGCAACACGCAGTTCAACGTCGGCACGACGCTGGAGGTCAATCCGAACAACGTCGCCGCCGACGTGATCACGGGCGGCTTCGCGCTGACCAAGGTCGGGGGCGGCACCCTCGTTCTCGTGGGCAACCAGACCTACTCGGGCGGCACCACGGTGGCCGGCGGAACGTTGCAGCTCGGCGACCCCAACGCCGGGGCGAACGCCTCCGTGATGGGCACCATCAACCAGACGGGCGGCACGACTGCCATCATCAGTTCCGCCGCGCAGACTTTCTCCAACAACGTGACCGGGAACGGCCGCCTGTCGGTCGACGCCACGCTGGCCCCGGTGACGATCACCGGGAACCTCTCTCTGGGGGTGGTCAATAATTTGCCCGCGTTTCTGGCGTCCGCCGGAACGGTCACGCTCGCCTCGGGCTCGGTGATCAACGCGACGGGTTTTTCCGACATCGGCCTGGCCGTGGGCGACGGCGCAACGCTGACCCTCCAGGGCAGCGCCTCGCTGACGGTGGGCGGGGACTTCAACGTCTCGGACAACTCGGGCAGCAACGGCATCCTTAACATCGGCACGGCCGCCGCCGACACCGCGACGGTCAACGCCGGCACGCTCTACGTCGGCAAAGGCAACAACACGGCCGGCGGCAGCTCGACGACGGGCATCGTCAACCAGATCGCGGGCACGCTCACCCTCAACGGCGCCGACACCCGCATCGGCGGCAACGCCGGTGCCAACGACGCGAATTCCGTGGGGATTTACAATTTCTCGGGCGGCA
>CALMVM010000162.1:6307-15948 GCA_937873255.1 uncultured Verrucomicrobiota bacterium
GGTCAGTTCCGCCAGACGGGCGGCGCGTTCTCCAGCGGCGGCTACCCCGATGCCGGCCGTTTCGCCACCGGCTACGGCATCATCGATGTCAGCGGGGGCACGTTTTCGCAGACGGACGCGGGCGGCCACTTCATGATCGTCGGCGAACAGGGCACGGGAATCATGACCCTGCGTGGCACCGGCACGGCCAGTTTCGCCGGCGGCCTGGTCATGGGCCTGAGCGGGGGCACCGGCACCTTCAATCTGAACACGGGCGGCACCGTCACTACGTTGTTCGTCGCTCCGAACACGAGCGCGGGCAGCGCGGTGGCGGGCGGCGGCCGCTCGACTTTCAACTTCAACGGCGGCACGCTCAAGAATTCGGCGGCGGCACCCAACTTCTTCGCCAACCTGACCACCGCCAACGTGTTCAGCGGCGGCGCGATCATCGACACGAGCGCGGGCAACGCCACGGTCGCGCAATCGCTGGTGGCCCCGGCCGGCGGCGGCCTGAGCGCGGTCACGGTCTCGAACGGCGGCTCGGGCTACCTCACGCCGCCCATCGTGCAGATCACCGGGGGCACCGGCACGGGGGCCAGCGGCATCGCGACGATCAACGCCCAGGGTCGGGTCACGGGAATCACCATCACCAACCCCGGCACGGGCTACACACCCGGCCAGGCCCTGACGATCAACCTCCTCGTGGCCGGCAGCGATGGCGCCGGGGGGATTTCCGGCTCGGGTGCGACGTTCACGACAACCGTCACCACGAACGTCTCCGGCGGCCTGACCAAGCTCGGCGCCAACACGCTGACTCTCGGCGGGACGAACACCTACACGGGTGCCACGACCGTCAGCGCCGGCACGCTGACCTCGGGCAGCGCGGGGGCGATCCCCGCCAACACGGCGTTGGTCAACAACGCCACCGTCAACTTCAACGGGCAATACGGCCGGGCCACGGGCAGCACGACGCCGGGCCTGACGTTGAGCAACCTGACGGCCGGCGCGAACAGCACGTTCAACTTCAGCCTGGGCAGCACCACCGCGGATTACCTCGCCATCACCGGCGCGGCCTCGGTGGCCGGTGGGGCGAAGCTTTCCCTGAGCGTGGCATCGGGTGTGACCAGCCTGACGCCCGGCACCTACAACCTGTTCACCGACGCGGCGGGCGGCCTGGCGAACTTCACCCTGAGCACCACCACTCTGACGGTCGGCGGACAAGCTTATTCCTTCTCGCTCAACGCTTCCAACACGGCCGATATCCTCACGATCGCCGCGGCGCAGACGGCCAAGCTCTATTACACGGGTAATACCAGCAACAATCTCGGCGTCACCACCAACTATTCGACCGACGCGGCCGGGTCCACCGTCTCCACCATCACCCCGACCGGCATCACCGACGTGGTCTTCTCGGCCAACGCGGGCACGGCGGCCAACTTCAACACGACCTTGGGCAGCGTGACGGCCGTCAACAGCCTGGAGTTCACCGGCACGGGCACCACCGCCGGCACGACGCCGGTGACGATTGGCGGCGCGGGCACCCTGACGATCAACGCCGCGAACAATACGTTCGCCGCCGGCACGGCCATCGTCATCGACGCGGGCGCGGCGGCGGACACGATCTCGGCCAACCTGAACCTGGCCACCAGCGAGTCCTTCAACAACAACTCGGCCAGCCGCTTCACGATCAGCGGGGCCATCGGCAGCACCAACGCCGGCACCGTCCTGACGCTCAACGACGCGGGCGGCGGCGGCTTCCTGCTCTCGGGCGCGAACACCTACACCGGCAGCACGGTGGTCGCCTCCGGCACGACCCTGCTCGGCAGCGGCACGGCCCTGGGCAACGCGGCCAACACCGTTGCCATCAACGGTGGCACGCTCAACCTCAACGGCCAGACCGTCACGCAAAGTTCGCTCACCCTGGCGGGCGGCGTCCTTGCCGACACCGCCGCCACTCCGGGTAGCCTGGTCCTGAGCGCGACCGGCACGACCGGGGCCGCCGTCAATTTCACCGGGACCTACGCCGCGACCGCGTACGCGAAAACCGGCAACATCTCCCTGACGGGCGCGACCAACTTCATCGCCAAAACCCCGAACACCGGCAACGTGATCACCGCCGGGGGCTTCAACCTGAACACGGGGGCGACCACCATTGCCATCGCGGACACCGGCGGCGACGCCGCGCCCGAAATGGCGATCACCGGCATCATCAACGGCACGGGCAGCCTGACGCTCAACAACCAGGCGACGATCCCGGGCGTCACGCTGGCGAACACCGTGGATTTCGGCACGCTGCTGCTCTCGGGCGCAAACACCTACAGCGGCGGCACGACCATCACCCACGGTCGGATCGTGGCGACGGGCAACAACGCGCTCGGCACCGGTCCGGTGACCATCACCCAGATCGCCGCTGGCGGCGGCGGCACGCTCCAACTCGGCAACGGCAACTACACGACCGGTTCCTCGCCGCTGGCCGTGGGCGTGCTCGCCACCGGGATCACCCTGCCCAACGCCATCAGCCTGGGCGGCGCGATCAATGGTAACTACGGTGCCGGCCTCATCAACGACAACGGCGCGAACACGCTCACGGGCGCGGTCACGCTGACCAACGCCAGCCAGATCATCGCTGCCAACGGTGGCACGCTGACCCTGAGCGGCACCATCGGCCAAAGCGCCAGCGTCACGGCCGGCCTGACCAAGACCGGCGGGGGGACTCTGGCGCTCACGAATGCCGCGAGCAACTACACCGGGGTGACGACCGTCGCCGGCGGCACGCTGGGAGTATCGACCTTTGCCAACGGCGGACTCGCCAGCAGCATCGGCGCATCGAGCAACGCCCCGGCCAATCTGGTGATCGGCGGCAACGCGACCCTGCAATACACGGGCGCGGCGGCCGGCACGACGGATCGCGGCTTCACGGCGACTTCGGGCGGCGTCACCATCGACAACGCCAGCAACCTGACGTTCGGCGGCCAAGTGGTCCAGGCCAACGGCTCGAACAGTTCGTTCACCAAGAGCAATACGGGCACGCTGAGTTTCACGAACGTCACCGGCACCAACACGTTCACCGGCGGCGGCACGGGCAACGGCCTCGGCTTCTTGGCGAACGCCGGCATCACGACGCTCGGCGGCACGGCCGCCGCGCCCCTCGCGCAGACGAACCAGATCAACAGCCAGCTCATCGTCGGCTCGATCAACTCGGCGGCCTCGCCCAGCGCGGAGGTGGACATCAACGGCGGCACCACGACCATCACCGACTACATCGGGGTGGGCCGTGGCAACGGCACGAACAACGCCGCCACCACCCTGACGCTCAACAACAACGCCATCGTCACGTCGCCCAATTTCTCCATCGGCTACGACAACGGGGTCGCCGGCTTCACGTCCTCTCCGACGGTCAATTTCAACGGCACCTCGCAGTATACGGACGGCGGGGCGTTCACGGTGGGCGAATCGGTCAACGGAGCCGGCGGCGTCTCGACGGTCAACGTCAACGGCAGCGCTGCCGTGGTCCTGACGAGCACGGGGGTCGTGCCCATCATCGGCCTGAACGGGGCGGCGGTGTTCAACCAGAACGGAGGGACGGTCACAACCTCGAACTCGATCCGGCTGGCTGCCAACGCTTCGAGCACCGCGACCTATAATCTCAACGGAGGCATGCTGACGACGGCCACCGTGCAGCAGGGGAACGGCACGGGCAATTTCGTCTTCAACGGAGGCACGTTGCGGGCGGCGACCAGCGACAGCCCCAACGCCGCGAACAATCCGACGACGTTCATCCTCGGAGTGAACACCACGGTGGGCAATGGCGGGGCCGTCATCGACACGAACGGCTTCAACGTGACCGTGGCCTCGGCGCTGAAGCGCGCAACCGGCAGCACCGGCGGCCTGACCAAGAACGGCACTGGCATCCTGACGTTGTCGGTCGCCAACACCTACGTTGGCACGACGACGATCAACGCCGGCACGCTTGCCATTACGACCAATGGCGGCCTCGGCGCGGGCAACACGACCCTGCTCGCCAATACGACTCTGACCTTGGCCACCGGCGTGACGGCGGCGCACAACGGCACGAACACGACCAGACTGACCCTGACTTCGGCGACCACCAGCATCGTCAATCTGGCCGGCACCGGCATTCAGGATACGGTCGGATCCCTGTTCATCAACGGGGTCATGCAGGCCGCTGGCACCTATGGTGCGCCGGGCAGCGGAGCGATGTTCACGAACATCGCAGACTTTATGGGCACAGGAGAGCTCCTGGTGGCGGTCCCAGAGCCGGCCGCGTGGGTGGCGGTGATGGCCGGAGCGGGGCTGTTCGCTTATTATTCGCGGCGGCGTCGGGTGCGCGCGTGGCTGCGGATGCCCCGTGCCTCATGAACAGGTGGGGTGTGCGCCGGCCGTTCCGTCCGGGATGCCGATCACGGATCACGGCGCGCCCTCCTGAGCCCGACCGCTTCTCTCGGCTTTGTCGGAACACAGGATCGAACGCTTCCTATGTCAGACAACCTTGTTTTCGTCGCGCATGACCGTTCAGGTCTACTCCGCACGTCCGGTGGGAGAAAGTGATCGTAATTACATTGTAATGGCAAAGCGATTATGTTTGCGTAGACTTCGTTTCGGCTGTGCGTTTTGGATGATCCGATGAAAGCGAGTGTTCCCCCACTTCTCGCATTCCGTCCCTCGGTAGGAACGCGGGTCGCCGCGTTTACGCTGGTCGAAATGCTCGTGGTGATGGGGATCATCGTCATCCTCATCACGATTGTCGCTCCCGCATCGTCCACGATTCTGAAAGGAAACGACCTGACGCAGGGCGGCCAGGACCTCAGCAGCCAGATCGCGGTGGCCAGGCAGTCGGCCCTGACCCAGAACCACCCCGTCGAGGTGAGGTTTTACCAATACGGGGATGCAAGCAAGCCGGGCGAGTCTGTTGCCGATCCCACCAGTGGGAGGTTTCGCGCGATGCAGTCCTTCGCCATCTCGGAGGCCGGCGTTGCGACCCCGCTCGACAAGAGGCACAACCTGCCCAACACGGTGCTCATCGACTCCGGGACAACGCTCTCCACGTTGATCGGCAACGCCTCCGCCAACGGCGCGTCAGGCTCCGGTCCGATCAGGACCACCGCCCCACAGGCTTACCCGCTTCCGGAGATCGGGAAAAACTACAATTCGGTGGCGTTCAGATTCTTTCCGGATGGTTCGACGAATCTTCCCCTCGCGGCCGGTACGACGGTCAACTCGTGGTTCATCACCCTCCATTCGTCCCAGTATGGCGATCATCCACCCACCGTTCCCCCGAACTTCATGACGATCCAGATCGATGCCTCCAATGGACACACCCGCGAATTCAGACCCTGATCCGCAGGCGGCTGGCAGACGGAAGCGTTTCCTGCGCAGTGCCTTCAGCCTGGTGGAGATCGCCCTCGCCCTCGGCATCATGGCCTTTGCGCTGGTGGCGGTGTTCGGGCTGATGCCTCTGGGGATGACCACGTTCAAAAAAGCGATGGATCTTTCCGTCGGCTCGCAAATCGCCCAGCGCGTCATGGGCGACGCGCAACAGTCCGATTTCGATGCGCTGATCAGTTCCCAGGGGGCCACCGCAGGCTCCGGCGGAGCGTTTGCCAAGCAGCCTTTCCGCTACTTCGATGATCAAGGCGCGGAAGGGCTATCGACACAGTCGGGGATCGTCTACATGGTCAACACTCGGGTGGTGCCATCGACCCCCGTCCCGAGCACGGGAGGGGCGAGCGGCGTGCGGAACGCGAGCATCGCCACCGTGACCGTGCAGGTCGCGCACAATCCCGGAAAGATCCCGCTCGCTTTGGATAGCACGACGCAGCTCTGGAATCCATCCGGCACGGTCCCGATCACGACGTTTTCGACGTACGTCGCCCGCAGTTCCTCGACGACTGCGGTCTCTCCATAAATGAACGCCCACCCGAGGTCGGCTCTCCGCGTGAGAGCCCGCGCTTTCACGCTCGTCGAACTACTGGTCTCGATGGTGGTGCTTGCCATCCTGCTCGGGCTGCTCGTGCAGATGACGAACGCCACCCAGAAGACGTGGATGTACACCACGGCGAAGGTGGAGCAGTTCCGCGAGGCGCGGGAGGCCTTCGAGGCGGTCACCCGGCGCTTGAGCCAGGCGACGCTGAACACCTACTGGGATTACCGGTACGCATCGGGAGGAACGACCAACATCCCCACCGGCTACATCCGCCAATCGGAACTGCGTTTCATCAGTGGAAACACCAGCGACCTCGGCCTCGGT
Source organism: uncultured Verrucomicrobiota bacterium (assembly GCA_937873255.1). Taxonomy (GTDB): domain Bacteria; phylum Verrucomicrobiota; class Verrucomicrobiia; order Chthoniobacterales; family SZAS-18; genus CAHJWO01. Next base: position 12,555 of record CALMVM010000162.1, read on the forward strand.
TCCACCCGGACCCGCCCCACTCATGCCATCTTTTTCCAGGCGCCGCTCGGCTTGGTCGGACTCGCCAACCAGACCGTTTGCTACCACGGGCTCGACAATTTGATCAACACCTGGGGTTATTGCATCGAATACGGCAGCGACGGCACGACCCGGCCCCCTTTCCTGGCAAACCTGCCTAACCCGACGCCGGTGCGCAACCGCTTCCGGCTGATCGAATTCACCGAGCCCTCGGAGTCGCTGTCGCTCTACACGCGCGAGAAAAATCTGAACAATGGCCCCGACCCGGCCGGGACGGGCGGCAACGCCGCTTACACCGACCGGACCTGGTTCACCGATGCCATGGGGCAGCCCGGTGACCAGTACGAGGCGGACGGCGCGACCCCCCGCCCGGTGCATGTCCTCGCGGAAAACATCGTGGCGCTGGTCCTCCTGCCCAAGTTGACCAAGGAGGACCAGACGCCCTCCGGTGGGACGACCACTTACACGGATGCATCCTTATCCCCGACCTATCTCTACGATTCCACACGGACTTCCAACCCGTCCGCCAATGCCTCCGACCCCGCTCTTAATCCGAAGAATCAACTTCCGGCGCTCGTTCAGGTCACGATGGTCGCCGTGGACGAAGCCTCCTATAACCGGATGTTGGGCAGCAGCGCCACGACGCCGGATCTGACCTCGAATTCCGGAACCCCGCTTTTCCAGAACGTCGGCGACACCACCAGCGCGGCCAATTCCGGGTATGCCAGCGATCTGCAAACCTTGCAAAACAACCTGCAAAGCCACGGTCTGACTTACCGCGTCTTCACGACGACCGTGAGCATCAAAGCGGCGAAATGGAGTCGTGACCAGACCAATTAAGCCCGTCCGCCCGCATGAATAATCCGCCCCCTCTCTTCGGTTTTCGTCGAAGCTTGCCCTCGCGGCCTGCGTCGCGCGGTGTCGCGCTGGTGCTGGTGCTGGCGATTCTGTTGTTGATCACCGGGTTCGTCCTGGCGTTTTATTCCAGCGTTTCCTCTGAACTCGTCAGCGCGAAGGGCTATGCGAGCGGCAGTTCGGGCAGGCAGTTGGCGGACGCGGCGACGCAACTGGCCATCGGCACGATCCGCAAGGCGACCTCCCAGACCTCGCAGTCCGCTAACGCGCCGGGTGCCAATGCGAGCGGTACCGACATCGCCTGGGCGTCGCAGCCAGGGATGATCCGTACCTGGGACAGCAACGGCAACGCGCTCACCTGTTACAAGCTGTTTTCGTCCAACAGTCTGGAGGTGAGCGGCACGTACAATCCGTCGAGCGATGTCGACAAGGACTTCGACAAGAGTCCGGCCATCTTCACGGATTTGAATGCCCCGATCACTCTGCCGCAAGACCCGAATGCGGTGGCCGACCCGCTGGACCCGGTGGACCCCTTCCACACGAAGCGTTACCCGATCCTCGACCCGACAACCGCGGGCACGCCGAACGCCCCCCTAACTGCGCAGATCAAGGGCTTCACCATCGATCCCAATGAGCGGAATGGTACGACTCCCAACACGTACAGCGCGGCCAACGGCCTCGCGCCGATGCCGGTGCGTTGGCTCTACGTCTTGCAGGACGGCACGATGACCGCGCCGACCGGCGGGACCACGACCGCGACGTTCTCGACCGCGCCGACGGCTGCCAATCCCATCGTGGGGCGCATCGCCTACTGGACCGACGACGAGACGTGCAAGGTGAACATCAACACGGCTTCCGAGGGCGTCTACTGGGACGTGCCGCACATTGCCAGCCAGGAGGATCTCGGGAGATGGAGCGGGAACACCACGTCGCCGACGGTTCCGGGTCTTTCCATCTGCCAGCCGGCCACCGGAGAATACCAGAGGTACGCCGGACACCCCGCCACCACCAGCCTCAGTCCCGTCCTCGGCACCTTGATCCCCGCTCTGGGCGCCCCTGATTCCTCGGCGAGGATCACACCCACGATTGCCGACACTTACTACCAACCTTTCTACGATCTGGTTCCCCGGGTGACTTACGGCGGGTCGCGGGCCGCTACGAGGATTCCGCGTTCGGCGCTGACCGTGCAGGAGCAACCACTGATCACCGACAGCGACCGGCTGTTCGCTTCCGTCGACGAATTGATCTTCAAAACGCCCACGCGTGGCACGGTGGACCTTCCCCGGCGGATCAGTTCCGATCTGGTCAACGATCCGAATGATCCTGTAGGCGCGGCCAGCGTCAAGGCGGCCTTGCAAAGGGCGAGGTTTTTCCTGACGGCCCACAGCAGTGCGCCGGAGGTGACGATGTTCAACACGCCGCGTGTGTCGATGTGGCCCGTCTGGGCGAACGACAGCGCGCGAACGGTGCTGGACGGCACGCTGGCCTTCTGCGCGAATTTGAAGACGAACCAGACAGATAGTCACTATTACTTCACGCGCACCAACTCGCGCAGTACGACGGAAGATTTCTCAGATCCGCGTAACGCGAGGAATGTCACCCTGTACGATTACCTGCACAGGTTGATGTTCACGTCGATCCCGGGTTTCGGCGGGAGCTTCAGGACATCTTTCCAAGACGCGGACGGAGATGATTCCTCACAGGTGCTCACGAGCATCTACGATTACATTCGCTGCATCAACATGTTCGACCGGACTTCCGGGGCCACGTCCTACACGCAGCCCGTGCGGATCGGTCCCAACACCAGCACTTGGGGCGGAGGCGAAGTCCTGCCTATCCAGATCAACCGGAATGGCACGACGACCCAGGGGTTTGGACGTTTCGGGACGCTCAGCGGCATGGACATCGTCTTCAGCGCGATCCCCGTGGATCCCGATCCAAGCAAACCGGGCTTCGCCGTGACGGCAAAGGTGCAGGCGATGCTGGTGCCGACGTTTTTCTCTCCCATGCAGGGATTGCCGGGCATGTTCCCGCGCGTCTACTACACGATCATGGGCCAGAAGAATTTCACGATCAACGGCAAGAAGATCTTTTTCCAAACCGGTTCGACCGCGGACGGGTCGGAGGGGACGAACTGGATCGCGAATGCTCCCGTCCAGCAAAACGTCGGGCGCGGACTGGGAAGCATGCTTTCACCACGCGCGAGCCTGGGGAGGTTCGGTCCATTCGTCAGCCCTTTCATGAAGGCTCTCCAACCGGGAGCGAGCATCGCCCCTCCGTTCCCCAGCAACAACGCCCCTCCGTCGCTCGCCACGAACCCTCCCACGGTCCCCGGGTCATCCGGCTATTATCCTTTCGTCTCGGTCAGCGCCGATGACGGTACCCCGAACATCCCCCTGGCGGACTCGCCGCCTGCCTCGCAACCTGCCAGCATGTCCTTCGTGGGGGGCGATCTGACAGTGAATTTGTACTCCGCCGACACCTATCCCGGCACGCTGTTGCAGACCTTCCAGATGGCAAT
>CALMVM010000162.1:15958-21451 GCA_937873255.1 uncultured Verrucomicrobiota bacterium
GTGCTTGGTCCTTTGTTCGGAACGTACGCCAGCCCTTCCTACTCGACGACATCTCCCACCCGCGATATGGTCACCACAACCACCTTCAGCGCGCAATACGACGTGGTGCGCGGAGTCGAGATCGCGGGCCGGGGCGACACCACGCCGACGGATACTTCCGCCAACACCAACACGACCGCCGGTGATGCCCGGATGATTGCCGCGCGCCACAATGTGCCGGCCACTTTTTATCATGCCCATCAAAACTGGGCATCGCCGTCTCTGCCGATGGCTGCCAGCGGGATAGAGGACGACGACGGAGGCAACAGCAGCATCCTCCCTGACTCGCACGCTGCCTCCGGGCTTTCCGGACGCGGATTCCACGGCGCGCTGGCCGCCGGCATGCACCCTCGAAACGCCGACTACGACCATCAGACCGCCGCGAACCCATCCTACGGTTACAAGAGTCCCTACGTGCCGTCGCGCGTCGCCACCTCGTCCCTGACGGGGGTGACCCGCGTCAATGAAAGCGGCACCACGCCCGCCACGCCTGGCGACTGGGATACCGGGTACGCTTTGCTTCCCGATGGTGCCCATCTCAACATGGGGGACATCGGCGACGGCGCCTATATTGACGAGGTCCAATATCCGGTCGGGTCCACCTACTACAACACCCCCCGATATCCTTACGTTGTGAAGGAAGATCACTTCAACTCCGATCGTTACGCCGGTACTTATTTCTCGCCCAACCGGCAAGTCCCGTCTTCGATGATGCTCGGCTCCATCCCCACGGGGGTGCAACGGTTCCAGCCCTGGCAGACCCTGCTGTTCAACCCGAAGCCGGAAGATTCGAACCACCCCGGCCGGCGGATCCCCACGAGCTATGCTCAGCCCGGGACCGTGCCGCCGGACCATTTGATCGCCGACTTTTTCTGGATGCCGGTTGTGCAGCCTTACCCGATCAGCCAGCCTTTCTCGACGGCCGGGAAGATCAACATGAATTACCAGATCGAGCCGTTCAATTACATCAAGCGCGCCACGGGCATTTACGCGGTGATGAAGTCTACCAAGATGATGGCGATCCCCGCGTCCACTTACGCCTATGTTCCCCCCATCAACGGCAACGGCGTCAATGGGCACGATCCCAAACCCCTGATCTCGTCCATCAACAATGACGCGACCTACGCCTATAATTCGGGCATTCCCAACGCGCGGCTGGGGATCAACATCGACGAAACGATCAAGGGCTTCGAAGATAAATTCAACGCCAACGACATTTTCCGGTCGGCCTCGCAGATCGCCGAGATCAATCTGGTTCCAGCGGACAACCAAACCAAGTATGACAACCAAAGCATGGCCGCCTTCTGGCAGGCCCACACGATGACCGGGGACAACCTGCGCGAGAAACCCTACGTCGATATCTACCCGCGCCTGACCACGAAATCGAATTCCTACACCGTGCATTTCCGCGTGCAGGTGCTCCAGAAGGTCCAGGGCACCGATGTCACCCAGTGGGTCGAAGGAAGGGACCAGATCGTCAGCGAGTACCGGGGATCGTCCGAGATCGAGCGGTATCTGGATTCGACGGCTTCGAACCTGCCGGACTTCGCGACCCTGATGGCCAACGACCCCACCGACCCAAAACTGAATCTGGACCAGTTCTATCGGTATCGCATCGTCAGCACCAAACGGTTTTCGCCGTATTGACCGTGTCTACGCGTCCGGCCGGGCAACGCGGCGCGGACCGCTTGTCCGCGAACTTCCGGGTCGATCAACTCGGAAGGCGATGTAGGACGGCATCCCTTCCCGGTTGATCCTTTTTCATGCCCGACGATTTTTCCTCCCGCCGACCACCCCCGCCGGACGCCGCTTCCGCAGCGAGGCGGTCGAAACCATGCTCGCCGAAGTCACGGCGCACCTCGCCGACCCGGAGTTGGCCTGGCTTTTCTCCAATTGTTTTCCAAACACCTTGGACACCACCGTCGATTTCACGCCGCCCGGGCGCGACGGCGGCGTGCCCGACACCTACGTCATCACCGGCGACATCGACGCCATGTGGCTGCGGGATTCCTCGGCGCAGGTGAATCCTTACCTGCCGTTTTGCCGCCGCCACGACACCGCGCTCGCCGCGATGATCAACGGCCTCATCCGCCGTCAGACGCGCTGCATCGCGCTCGATCCTTTTGCCAATGCCTTCTACAAGGACTCCGGCCAGGTCGGGCCATGGAAGGGCGATCTCACCGAGATGCGCCCCGGCGTCCACGAGCGCAAATGGGAACTCGACTCACTCTGCTATCCCATCCGGCTGGCCCACCGGTACTGGAAAATCACCGGCGACAACTCCGCCTTCGATGTTCCCTGGCGCGACGCCATGCGTCTGGTCGTCGCCACCTGCCGCGACCAGCAGCGCAAGGACGGCCGCGCCGGGAAGTATTCCTTCCAGCGCACGACCGCACAACAGAGCGACACGGTCGCCGGCGCGGGCCAGGGCCTGCCGGTCCGGCCCACGGGGATGATCTGCTCCGTTTTCCGCAACAGCGACGACGCCGCCCTGTACCTCTTCAACATCCCGGCCAACCTCTTTGCCGCGACGAGCCTGCGGCAACTCGCCGAGATGCTCACCGCGACCACCGGCGGCGGCGCGGACCCGGCGCTGGCCGGCGAGTGCCGCGCGCTGGCCGACGAGGTCGCGGCGGCAGTGTCGGCCCACGGGGTGCGCGAGCATCCCGTCCACGGCAAGGTCTACGTATACGAATGCGACGGCTTCGGCAACGCGCTGTTCATGGACGACGCGGGTCTGCCGAGTCTGCTTTCGCTCCCGTATTTGAGCGAGGGCGCTTACGACGCCGACACCTACAGGCACACCCGCGCGCTCTCGCTCGGCGCGGACAATCCGTACTTCTTCCGGGGCAGGGCGCTCGAAGGGCTGGGCAGCCCCCACACCGCCCCGCACCGATGGGTCTGGCCCCTGGGCATTTCCACGCGCGGGCTGACTTCCGACGACGACGGGGAAATCCGCGCTTGCCTGCGCTGGCTCAAGGCTTCGCACGCGGGCACGGGGTTCATGCACGAAGGCGTCGATCCGGACCGTCCGACCGAATTCTCACGGCCCTGGTTCGCATGGTCGAATTCGCTCTTCGCGGAGTTCGTGCTCAAGCTTTACAGGGAACGGCCCGGCCTGCTGAGCGGCTTGTAAAAAAGGATCGCGGTTGGAGTTTGCGTTCGCCGCGGTCCGTTCATCCCGGAGCGTGACAAACAGACCGCCTCCCCTTATGAAGAGGCCATGTTCCCTCTCCCCCTTCTTCGCACCGGCGCGGTCCTCCTGTTGACGGCCACCGGTTCCTTGTGCGCGCAGACTCCTCCGGTGCCCGGCCCTTCGTCCGACGCCGCGCCGGTGGACAAGGCCGCGATGCGCGAACTCGTCCGCCAAGGCTGTCTGCACGCGTGGAACGGCTACAAGCAATACGCGTGGGGGCAGGACGCGCTCAAGCCTCTGAGCAAGGGCGGCCACAATTGGTATCCCCGGTCCCTGCTCATGACCCCCGTCGATGCCTACGACACCCTGCGCCTCATGGGTTGGGATAAGGAGGCCGCCGAAGCGAAGCAATTGATTTTCGAGAAGCTGAGTTTCGACGTGGACGACGATGTGGAAGCCTTCGAGGTCACGATCCGTCTCGTTGGCGGCTTGCTCTCGGCGTACGAGATCGACGGGGACCAGCGGTTCCTCGTCTTGGCGAGGGATCTCGCCGACCGCCTCGCCCCGGCGTTCAACACCCCCACCGGGATGCCCTACCGCTTCGTCAACCTGCACTCCGGCAAGTGCCACGACGCCGTGTCCAATCCGGCGGAGATCGGCACGACGGTTTTGGAATACGGCGTCTTGAGCAAACACACCGGCGACCCGAAGTACTACGCCTGCGCCAAGAAGGCGATGGACGCGCTGTACGCCAGGCGCTCCAGGCTCGACCTGACCGGCACCAACATCAACGTGGAGACCGGCGAGTGGACGAACGCGGACAGCTTCGTGGGCGGCGGCATCGACTCCTACCTCGAATACATGCTCAAGGGCGGCATCCTGCTGCACGACCAGAGCCTCACGGAGATGTGGCAAAAGAGCCTGCCGCCCATCGACCGTTACCTCGCGGACACGCGCGACGGCCGCCTCTGGTATGGCCACGCCGACATGAACCCCCGCAAGCGCGCGGCCACCAACTACGGCGCGCTGGACGCTTTCTGGGCCGCCGCGCTGGCGATGGGCGGCGACCTCGACCACGCGAAGAAGCTCCAGGATTCCAACTTCGCCATGTGGCAACTCGCCGGAGTCGAGCCGGAGTCGCTGAATTACGCCACGATGAAAATCGAAGACCCTTCCTATATCCTGCGCCCCGAAAATCTGGAAAGCGTGTACTACCTCTACCATTACACTCACGACGAGAAATACCTCCGGATGGGCAAGGCCATCTTCGACAGCCTCGAAAAATATTGCCGCAACGACGCGGGCTATTGCGCCCTCAAGGACGTGACGAGCAAGGAAAAACTCGACCAGATGGAGAGTTTCTTCTTCGCGGAAACGCTGAAATACTCGTTCCTGATCTTCGACGACGGCAAGGCGCTGGACTTCGACAGGGTCATCTTCAACACCGAGGCTCACCCGTACAAACGCTGAAGCGTCTCCCCGCGGTGCGGACGACGGCGCTGGAAGCCTTGATCTATGGCGGGTTGGAGGCGCGATAGAGGCGTTCCACCAACTCGGAAGGCTTGACGACCCGAATGTTGGGAGACAGTTGCGCCGCGCAGGCTTTCGCCGCGCTGACGCCCACGACGCCGTTGCCGAAATCGCTCCAGGCGTGCACGATGACCCAGGCGTAGGTGTCCGCGAGGTCCTTGGGCGACCGGGCTGCCCAACGGTTCAAAATGGCCGCCACGCGGTCGGGCGGAGCCGCGAAATCCCCCTGGCCGTCGATCTTCCAGATGTCGGTGCGCGGGGAAAGGATCGGGATGCGCTTGCCGTCGCGGTGACACCACAGAAGCGCACCCTGGCCGGCGGCGTAGGGCATGTATTGTAGCGGCAGGATGGCGCGCAGCGCGGGACAATGATCGACGATGTTCTGGTAGGCATTCTTCGAGGCTGGAGAATCCCAGTGCTTGTCCGTGAAGGCGATCATGCTGTGGACGTTGGCACGCTCCAGATAAGAGTTGAGCAGGGTGGACTGGCGGGTGATGTCGGCGGGCGGCGTGTCATCCAGGAAGCCGTAGCCCGTCAGTCCGATGTGGACGAAGTCGTCGTTGGGCGTGGCGGCGTGGACATAATAATTCCACGCGTCGGGGCCGAGTTCGCCAAGGGTGGACACCGTCATGCTCCACCCGAACGGCAGGGTGCCGCGCGCCGGGTTGGCGAAGAAATTCTTGTCGCTGGCGAAATTCCCCATCGTCCAGGTGATGTTGTCGCCGTCGCTCTCGATGAATGCCAGATAACGGGTGCCGGGCGGGTCGGCGTTCGCGTTGGGCGGGAGG
>CALMVM010000163.1 GCA_937873255.1 uncultured Verrucomicrobiota bacterium
CGATGTTCCCACGGCTCACGCCGTGGGCTAAACTCTGCCGCCCCTGCCGGGGCTCGGAAGCCAAATCACACCGCTACCGGGACATATGGGCTGACTGCGCTCCGGCATCGCACGGGACTTCTTCCATTTCGCCTCACACCGTCCCCGCAAACCTCTCCCGCCACCGCCCGGCCGACGCGCGGATGTCCTCCGTCTTCATGCGCGGACTCAACTCCCACACGAACAGGCAGTTCGGCGGCAGCAGCGGGATCAGCCGGTCGTACTCGATCCCGCCCGCGAACGGCACCCGGTGATCCAACACCGGCCATTCCGTGTCGTGCAAATGGCAGCCGAACAGCTGGTGCCGGATCGATTTGAGCCACTCGTAATGATCGACGAAGCGCAGGTTGTTCTTCACCTGCAAGTGCCCGAAGTCGTGCCAGTAGCCGACGTGCGGCGCGTTCAGTTCCTCCAATAACCCCGGCAACTCGCGTTCGCTCGGGACTTCCTCGTAGCCGTACCGTCCCTCGATGCCGAGATTGATGTTCTTGGCGGCGGCATGCTCGACGATGGGCTTCAGGCACTCCTTGACCCGCGCGAGATAGACCGGCGCGCGGGTCTCGCGTTCCTTGACGGCGGCGATCTTGAGCCGGATGAACTCGCGGTCGAGGAATCTGCCCTCCTTGGCCATCTTGCCCAGCTTGCGGGTCACAGGCGTCATCGCCACGCGGCCGAGGTGCAGCACGACCAACCCCGCGCCGAGGCGGTGCGCGAAATCGATGGTCGGGAGCGGCAGTTTGACCGCCCGCCGCCGGTCGTAGGGGCGGTGCGAGGTGAATTCGTAGCAGTCCGGCGAGGCGCTGCGGACTTCAATCGGCAGCGGGCAAAAGTTGTGCAGGCTGCTGATCCGCACCTTGCCCCGGTCGAACATCTGCTGGATGCCGCCGACCAGGGAAATGCGGATGCCGTGGGAGAGTTCGACGTTCTCGAAGCCCAGGTCGAGGATTTCCTGGATCATCGGCGCGCCGTCGGTGTGGCGGGAGGAGTTCCAACAGGTGGAAAAGGAGAGCATCGCGGAGAGAAGGGAAGGGGGACATCCGGGCGTCGCCGGCGGTGTTCCCTCCTTGATCTAACGCAAGTCCCGGGTTAGACAAGCAGCCATGCGCTTTTCCCGTTGCCTGCCGATCTTCCGGCGACTCGCCGCCACGGTTTTCGTGGTCCTGGCCGCGATGTCGCCCGCCTTCGCGCAAGGCCCCGACATGCCCGAGGCCGACCAGAAGGCGCTCGCGGGCTACAAGCTGACCTTGGAACGGGTGGACAAGGTCGTCGCGGTCAGCAAGAAACTCGTCGAGGCCGCCAGGACCGACCCGCAGATCGGAAAAGAAATGCAGGAGGTGGACGCCGAGAAGGGCAGCACGTTCGACAAGGTGGACGAGGTGTTCAACCGGAAGGCCCCGCGCGTCGTGGCGATCATCAAGGCCGAGGGACTCGAACCGCACGAATACATCCTCGGGTTGCTCTCGACGATGTTCGCCAGCATGGGCGCGAACCTCAAGGCGTCGGGCAAGTCGGACCTGCCGGATTTCATCCCGGCGGCGAACGTCGAGCTGGCCGAGAAGAACCTGCCGAAGTTCGAGGAAGCCGCCAGGAGCATCGGCGAGCTGGATTCCATCGGCAAGACGGCGCAGTGAGAAAATGACGAATGACGAAGGGCGGAAGGCAGACCTGTCGCCGTCTGGACACGCAATCTCGTCTTCCATTTTCCGGTCATTCGTCATTCGTCATTCGTCATTCGTCATTTTCCCATGGGCACCGCCGCCAATAACCTGCCGCCCGCCTACCGTTCGGCGGACGCCGTGCGGGCCGCGCTGGCGGAGGTGCGCGCGGTGTACGCCGAACTCGACCGCCGGCCGGTGATGCGCGCGTGCGTGCGACTGACGGAGTGTTGCCAGTTCAAACGCACGGGCCGCACGCCGTCGGTCACGCGCGGCGAGGCGCTGCTGGCGATCCGGGCGTTGAAGGCGACCGGCCGCAAGGAAGTGCCGCCGCCGACGGACGGAAACTGCCCGATGCTGGAAGCGCGTACGGGTAAGTGCCTGATCTACGCCGACCGGCCGTTCGGTTGTCGCACGTATTTTTGCGAGGCGGCGGGCGGTTCGTACGAACGGCGCGACGTGCTCGACCTCATCCGGCGGCTGGAGGAGATCGATCAGAGATTGGGCCACCGCGACGGCCCGCGGCCGTTCACGGCGGCGCTGGCGGTGGAGCAGGGAGGCCGAGGTCAGGTCGGCTCGGGACGGTGAGCCAGTTCGAGGACGCGTTGGGGATCTTTGCGCGCGAGATCGAGGAGGCGGAGGGCTGCGCCTGTCGGTTTGCGGCGTCCTTTTTCCCAACTGATCGCCGTCACGGTGGGCACGTTCAGGATCGCCGCGAACATCGCCTGGCTGAGGTTCAATTTGTCACGGAGTCGTTTGATCTCCGCCGGTTCGATCTTCCGCACTTGGGTTGGCAGGACAACCTCCTGCAAAGTCAACTTGCCTTGTGCATGAGCCAGAACTTCCTGCATCGCTTCGATGAGGTCCTCACCGAAAGATTTACCCACCTTTTTCTCGGGTGTTTCGGAACTGGGTTTTGATCGCGGATGCGATGGCCGCGAGAGTCTTTTTCTCTTTGGCGGTAATGTCCTCGGTTTCGTTTTTCGCATAAAGTCGCATGAAGATCATTTGACCGGCTTCCTGAAGCCAGAGGTACAGAATTCTGGCCCCTCCGCGTTTACCCCGCCCGGGCACCCGACACGGACTTTCCGTATCCCTCCTGCACCAGGAATGACCAGTCCCAAGCCGGGATGTTCTCGCAGGCGGGCGGCGAGTTCATTGAACTGAGTTTTGTTTTTGAATTGCTTCAGTTGCTCGGTGAACTTGGCAAGTTGCTGAATGACAATTTGCGGCATCGCCGGGTAATTTCAGGCAAGATAATGGGAGATACGAGCGGCAGCCCAGCAAACGTTTGGATTCGGGACCCAAGACTATTACCCTGTAACATCGTTTTAACCAATGGAAATTACGTTCGCGCTACCCACCGAATTTCACGTCACATCCGCCGCCGGGAACGCCGGGTGTGCGCGAATGAGCGCCAGCGCGCGACCCGTCAGCGTCTTGCCTGGCTCGATGCGCGGCCACGGCGACGCGCCGCTCGGGTGCGGCAGCGGCACCACGTCGCACGCGTGCCCGGCGTAGCTCGCGCGGAATTGGCGTCCGATGATCTCCGTCAGCGGCGCGGGCGGCAAAAACTGCACGATGGCCAGCCGCCCGACCGGGATCACCAGTTCCGGCCGCAACAGGTCGAACTCCGCCTTCAGCCACCGGCTGCATTCAGAGATTTCCGCGCGGTCGGGCACCCGGTCGCCGCCGGCCGGGAGCGGCCCCGGGAAACACCGGCATACCGCCGCCATGTAGACCGTGCGCCGGAAACGTTCCTCGTCGATTCCGCAACCCTCGCGCAGCCACGCGAAGAGTGTCCGCCCCGCCGTCCACGCGAACGGCCGGCCCTTGACCGGTTCGTGCCGCCCCGGAGCCTGGCCGACGAGCATCACGCGGCTGACCGTCGGATAGCCCGGCACCGCCGGACGGTGCATGCGCGGACAACGCACGCACGCGCGGACGGTTTCGACGTGCGCGGCGAGCGCGGCGGCAGGTTCGGAAGGGGCGGTCAAGGCTGAAAGGCTCCGGTCGGCGGTTGTCCCGGCGTCCACTTTCCGATAGATTGGCGCTTTCTGCCTTGATGAAATTTTCCCTCTTGCGGTGCGTTCGGGTGGCGGCGGTGATTTTGCTGGTGCCCGTTTCGCCGGTGGATCAGTCGGCGGCGGACGAACCGAAGGGGATGGTCGTCAAGACCGTCCTGAAGCTGGAGCCCGAGATCGATTGTCCGTCGTGCGAGGACGGCATCAAGCGCACGCTGGTCACGGCGCATGGGGTCCAGAGCGCGGAGGTGGACGTGCTCACCAACAAAGTGACGGTGCGCTACGACCCGACGCGCATCAAACTCCAGGCGCTCATCGGGCGCATCGGCGTGATCGGTTACAAGGCGACGGAAGTGAAGTAGGAACGCGGAACGCGGAACTCGGAACGGCGGAGGGCGAAAGGCGATGAATCGCAAAAGCGATCAATCGGGAGGGAAATTCATTTGGTGGTTGATCGGTTCTGCCCGCTTCCATTCCGAGTTCCGCGTTTCCGCTCACCGCCGCGCCGCCGTGAGCACCCGCACGCTCGCCGCCCCCGCCGCCAACAGCACCCGCGCGCAGGCGTCCACGGTCGCGCCCGAGGTGAACACGTCATCCACCAAGAGCACGTCCGCCCCCGCCAGACCGCGCCGCCAGCGCCGTGCGCTCCAACCTTCGGCCAGCGCGAACGCCCCCGCCAGGTTCCTTGCCCGTTCCTCGCGGCTGAGGAGCGTCTGGGTGCCCGTGTACCGCGCCCGGCGCAATACCGGCCACACCGGTAGATTCACGCGGCGTCCGAGCGCGCGGCAGCATTCCTCGGCCTGGTTGTAGCCGCGTTCGCGCTGGCGGCGGGGATGCAGCGGCACAGGCACCAACGCGTCGGCCGGATGCCGGGCTAGACGCGGATCGGCCAGCGCCTCGCACAACCATTCCGCCAGCGCGCGGCGCAGGTGTTGTTCGCCACGGTACTTGAAACGCACGATCAGGTCGCGCACCGGGCCATCGTGCCGCCGGACGCTGACGGCGCAGTCGAAGGCAAACGCGCGCTCGCGGCAGTTCGCGCACGTCATGTGCAGCGACAGGGCGGAAAGCGACGCAGGCGCGCGGGCGTTCACCGCAACCGGGAACGGCCACGAACACACCGCGCAAAACGGCGCTTCGAGCCGGGGCGCGGCGTCCGCGCAAGCCGCGCAGAAAGCGGCGTCCGGCTCCACCGGAGCCTGGCAATGGGCGCACGCCGGAGGGTAGAGCAAACCCAGCAAGGTCTCGGCCGTGGCGGCGGCCCCCCGTTTGATCGTCGTCAGCACGAACCCTCGACGGAACGGGAAACGGCGGCGGCTGGCAAGACGAAAATGTCCGGTGAGCGCCACCGGCCCGACGGCGGAAAAGTCGCGGCCCTCCGTGCGGTGGGCATCACGCGGAGGGCCGGGAAGGGACCGGTTTACGGGAGACCGGGCAGGAGACGGATTGCGGTTGGACGCGTCCGAAAGCGATGGGAACGGGCTATTTTCTGGGGCTCGCGCTCGGAAGCGGAGGCAAGGAAGGATGTGGGGGAAACGAGGGTAAGGGACTCGCGGACGGACGTGGCGAGACAGTCGGTGAAACCGAAGGCGACGGGCTCGCCGATGGGTGCGGTGGTTCGGACGGGTGCGGCGAGGCCGAGGGCAAAGGACTCGCGGACGGGTGCGGAGGCTCCGAAGGACGCGGCGAGGCGGACGGAGCAGGGCTCGCGGAGGGGTGTGGCGAGACCGTCGGTGAAGCCGAAGGCGACGGGTGCGGCGGTTCGGACGGACGCGGCGAGGCGGACGGGTGTGGCGAGACCGTCGGGGCGGCCGAAGACGAGGGACTCGCGTTAGTCGTGGTGACGGCGGTGCGAACCTGCGTACGGGTCCGGGTGGTCGCGGTGGTTGCCGCAGGCTTGCCCGCACTGCCGCCTCCCGGCGTGATGCCGACCGCAGATTGGCTGACCACGAACGCGCCCAGCGCGAGAGCGGAAGGGAACAGTAAGAACTTCTTCATGAGCAGGATAGGAGTGGATAGTTGTCCCTGGGGACGAATACGGTTTGGTAAAGAATCTTCCAGCGCTTTGTAAAGATTTTATGGGCGGAAACGCCAGAATTGTAAGGGAATGGTGATTTTTTGTCGTCTCACTCTCTGAAAAGAGAGTTCAACGCCGTTCGTCCCAGGCGGCTGGCCATGCCTTTTCACGCCGCAGCTCCCATGCGACCACCACGCCCGTCAGCGCGACGACCGCCACCGGGATCAGGCCGTGACGCAGATCCTCGCCGAACCACAGGTTGTTCGCGGCGGTGTGCCGGCTCACGGCGCTGAAGCTCTTCAGCGCGAACACCCACCCGGCATGCAGCCCCACCGGCAGCCAGAGGGCACGCGCTTGCAACCGTGCGTAGCCGAGCACCAAACCCACGGTAAGCAGGGTCGCCAGCCCGCCGAGCACCAGCCGCAGGTCGCCCCATTGCCAGAACACCTTGGGCAGGAACGCGAAGCCGCTCAGCCAGTTCACCTGCCCGACGGCCACCGCCCCCTCCGGCGGACGCAGGAAGTGCAGCACAGCGAAAAGCGCCGCGACGAACACCAGCGCCCCCGTTGCCGACGCCGTCCGCCCGACCAACCCCTGGAGCGCGCCGCGAAAAAAGAGTTCCTCCGCGCCAGCCACCGCCGCCGCCGTCACGAGAAAACCCGGCAGCGAACCCCACGCAATCGCCGATGCCGTGCGCGGCGCGTACAGGCCCGATCCCCACAAGCCGAGCCCCATCAGCCACAGCCCTCCCGCCGCCACTCCGAAACCGAACAAAAGATGCCGCCACGGGCGCGGGTCGCGTTCCAGGCCGAGGTCGCGCCAACCACCGACGCGCAACGCGCGGATCGCCGGCCAGAGCAAAAGCAACGCCGCAACAAACATCGCGCGGTCGAAGTACCGGCGGAACTCGAACTCGGCGAGTTTGTGCAACGGCCCCCACGCCGCCAGCGCGTGTCCTCCCCAATAAAGCGGCGGGGCGAGCAGCGCGCCCAAAAACAGGGTGCCCAGGAAGTAAGCGGCGATTTTGAGGGCGTTCGGCACGGCGGCAAAACTGTCAACCGGCTGGCCCGGGGGCAAGCTCGTCTTTCTCGCCAATTGCCGTTCCCGGCAGCGACGCGGGGATGGTCAATCCTTAGACGGAACGCTGCGGAGCCTTCCGTTTCGTCACCCGAGCGGGTCGTGCGGAAGGATTTGTCTTCACGACCGGCTTGCCGGACGCCGACGGGCGAGCCTTTTCCTGTTCGCGCACGGCGAGGGTCAATTTCTCGACGATTTCGGCGGGCACGTCGTCGTACCACGGACCGTTGGCGAGGAAGCGCTCGAACGTCTGCTCGCAGGCCCCGCCTTCGCGGTCGAACGCGGTGGGCGATTCGTACCAGAGGATGTGGCCGCCTTCGATCCTGACGCCCCGGTTGTAGCCCCATTCCCAACTGCTCTCACTCATCCCGACGAAGAATGAGGGACCGCGCGGCTCAAGCCAAGGCAATTACGCGGCGCGGTGTGTTGCCGTCCGACGAGGGAACGCAGAAAAATAGGGGCCCGAGGGCATTCCGGGACTTTTGCCTTGTGCCTTCTCTGCTAGTTTGCCTTCTTCTTTCCCGGCGCGGCGTCCGGCCCGCCATCGTTCCCCGTTCCTTTTTGCAGGCTTTTCCATCCCCGTTGTCCCCGCGCACATGAACATCCACGAATACCAAGCCAAGGAATTATTCCAGAAGTACGGCGTCGCCACCTCGGCGGGCAAGGTCGCCCACACCCCGGAGGAAGCCGCCGCCGTCGCCCGCGAGATCGGCGGCGAACTCGTCGTCAAGGCCCAGATCCACGCCGGCGGCCGGGGCAAGGGGACGTTCAAGAGCGGTTTCAAGGGCGGCGTGCATCTCGTCAAGAACCCCGAGGAAGCCGAAAAGGTCGCCAGCCAGATGCTCGGCCAAGTGCTCGTCACCCACCAGACCGGGCCGGAGGGCCGACTGGTCAACCAGGTGCTCGTCGCCAAGGGGATGGACATCAAGAAGGAATATTACCTCGCCATCCTGATGGACCGCGGCAGCGGCGCACCGGTGGTCATCGCCAGCACCGAGGGCGGCGTGGACATCGAATCCGTCGCCGAGCACACCCCGGAGAAGATTTTCCGCGAGCCCGTCGATCCCGCGCTCGGACTCCAACCGTACCAGGCGCGCAAGGTCGCGCAGCAACTCGGCTTCGGCGGCGCGCTCAACAAACCGGCGGCGGAGGTGATCGCCAACCTCTTCAAGCTGTTCGTGGCGTGCGATTGCTCGATGGTCGAAGTTAACCCGCTGGTCCTCACGCCTGACGACCGCGTGCTGGCGCTGGACGCGAAGTTCAACTTCGACGACAACGCTCTCTTCCGGCACAAGGACATCGTGGCCATGCGCGACCCGGCGGAAGAAGACCCGCGCGAGGTGGAGGCGAGCAAGTTCGGGCTCAACTACATCGGCCTGGACGGCGACATCGCCTGTCTGGTCAACGGCGCGGGGCTGGCGATGGCGACGATGGACATCATCAAGTACCACGGCGGCAACCCGGCCAACTTCCTGGA
>CALMVM010000164.1 GCA_937873255.1 uncultured Verrucomicrobiota bacterium
GCCGCGCTCTGCCGCCGCGCGCCGGCGATCCGCACGCGGTTGCGCTTCCACAGCGCCCCCGCCAGCCGCAACGCCGCCCGCAGGAAAAACCGCGCCAGCGACGGGATCTTCACGTCGGGAAACCACCACCGCGCGCCGATCACCGCGAACGCCCCGATCAGGATGAGCACCTGCGCCAGGGCAAACTCCACGAAAAACACGAACGCATTGATCGGCTCCGCGCCCGCCTGATACGCCAGCGCCGCCGCCGCCGCCGTCCAGCCGATGACGATTCCCAACACCGCCAGCGTCGCCGCCACCCCGCCGCGCACCTGTGCGAACGCCTCGCCGGGCAGGAGCGTCTCGTCCGGGTCCGACCCGTTTTTGAGTTGGCGGCGGCGGGCGTCCGTCCAGCGGCGCAGGACGGCGCGGCGGTCAGCCTTGGAGGCGGGTTCGCCCGCCGGCGCGGACGGCGAGAGCGCGGGAGCGATGTCGCGCGTGAAAATCTCGCGGTCGCGCGCGTGGAGGTCGGCCGATCCCTGGCGTTCGTCGGCGTCGAGGAAAAACTCGTAGTCGATCAGGTCGGCCAGTTGCCAGGATGGACGCTCTTTGGCCATTGCGGAGTTTGCGGCGGAACCGGGATCGAGGAAGCGACGATAACGCGCGGGCGGTCTTTCCCAAGCGATTTTTTGCCCCGAAATCGCGGGAACGGCAGCCTGTTTTGCGAATCGACAGGGCTTCTCTGTGTTTGTACGGTGGCCGCCCGTCATGGATCACGCCAACCACCGGGAGCCGCCGCCGAATCCGGGCACGACGTTGCGCGAGGTCAAAGCGATGGGGCGGCGCTGGGGGTTGGACGAATTCGTGGCGGTGGTCAACGGGTTGGTCGAGCGTTACCTGCCGGCCAAGCGCGGTTTCAACGTCAAGCTGCGCGCCGCGTTCAACCCGCGTCTGGTGCGGTATTACGCGACGTTCGGCCTCATCGCGCCGCCCGAACGCGAGGGCAAGGAGGCGCGCTATCACTACGGGCACCTTCTCCAGGCGCTGGTGATCCGGCGGCTGTTGTTCGAGGGGTACACGGCCCCGGCGTTGTTGAAGATGCTCGCGGGCAAGACCGAGGCCGACTACGAGGCGGTGCTGGCGGGCGGCGTGTCCACGGCGGCGGGAACGGCGATGCCGCGCGATGAGCCGATCCGGCCCATCGGCACGGCGCGGGCGGAAACGCTCTTCTGGCGGCGAGTGGAGATCGCGCCGGGGCTGGAATTGCATGTCCGCGCCGATTTTGTCGCGCCTGACACCGACGCCGGACGAGAGTCGCTGTTGCGGGTGGCGCTCGAAAATCTGTCGGGTGGTGGATGATTTTACCAGGCTTTGCGGGATCGTCTTTCTGTGGTGGATGGCGCTCTCCGAACAGCGACCACCAAAATGCCTGTCATCCTGAGCGCAGCGAAGGATCTCGCCGCGTGGTACTCACGTCCCTTCTGTCTTTGACGCGGGCGAGCTGTGAATGGCGAGTTAGTACCTTTGGCGGGGTCCTTCGCTGCGCTCAGGATGACAGATTAGAGAGCGCGCTCCTATTTACACGAGTGTTGCGACTTCCCCTGCGATCTTGTGTTCGTCCAGATGCCGCGTGGCGATGTCCTCCATCTCCGTGATCGAACTCACGTGCGACAACTGCCCGCGCAGATTACGCCCGCCTTCCATGCCGCGCGTGTAGGCCATCAGACGCGCGCGCATCGAACTCATCGCCGCCCGTTCGCCTCCGTGCCGACGCCGCGCCACCGCCAGCCGGCAATGCCGTAGGATCATCGCCCAACGCTCCTCCAACCCGGGCGCGGGGGGCATCTCGCCGGTCGCTAAATAGGCTTTCGTCTGCGAAAAAATCCACGGGGCGGTCATCGCTGCGCGGCCGATCATCACGCCGGCCACGCCGGCGGTGTCGCGGCGGTGTTTGACATCGTGCGCGCTGGCGATGTCGCCGTTGCCGATCACGGGGATTTTCACCGCCGCAGCAACCTCGGCGATCACATCCCAGTTCGCCTCGCCGGAATATCCCTGCGCCTTCGTGCGGCCATGGACCGCGAGGCGCTGGACCCCGCTATTTTCGAGCAGGCGCGCGACCTGCGGGGCGTTGATGCTTTTCTCATCCCAGCCGATGCGGATTTTCGCCGTCACGGGCACGCCGGCCGCCGACCCGGCCTCGACCACGGCAAGCGCCACGCGTTCGAGCAACGGACAATCCCGCAACAGCGAACTGCCGCCGTTTTTGCTGACGACCTTGTTGACCGGGCAGCCGAAGTTCAGGTCGATGAAATCCGGCCGCACCCAGTCGATCACCGCGCGCGCGGCTTCGGCCAATCGGGCGGGTTCGCCGCCGAAGAGCTGCACGCCGAGCGGGCGTTCCAGCGCGGGGTCGAACTCGATGTATTCCCGCGTGCGTTCGTTGCGGTGCAAGATGCCGTCGGCGGAGACGAATTCCGTCGTGAGCACGTCCGCGCCCTGTTCCTTGCAAAGCTGGCGGAAGATCACGTCCGTCACCCCCGCCATCGGCGCGAGAAAGAGGGGGAAAGACATGGCAGAAACGCGGAACTCGGAATGGCAGAAGGCGGAAAACTTAACCCGGAAATGATTCGTTGTCAGGTCGCGGCGGATTCCGGCGCGGGCGCGGGTTCGGCGTCGGCGTTTTTCAGCAGGTCGCTGACCTCGCGCGGGACCTCCTCCAGTTGGTCCAGCTTCAGGCCGGGGTCGGTCACCACGAAGGTTTCGCCGGTCGCGGCGTGTTCGTAGAATAACAACCGTCGGCCGCTGTTTTCATCCTGTCGGGAATCGGTGGGACGCAGCACACGCTTACGTTCGAGCATGAGGGCGAGGATGTAGGCCGCACGCGTGTATTCGGGACGATTTTCGGCCAGGAAGCGGCGCAGGCGCGTCTCGGCGTCGGCCTTGGGCAGGGCATCGGGTTCGCGCGGGGGCGGCGGAGTAAATTTCGACCGCCAAAAGGAGAATGGGCGGGGCACGGTCTTGTCGGCCTTCAACTGTTTCCAGCCCTCGGCCGACACGTCTCTTCGGGAAAGCGCGTCGTGCCGGTCGCGGTAGAGCAGCGTGTAGAAAAACTCGCCGTCCGCGAACGGCTGCCCGGTCACGTCGCAACAGTCCGTGCGGGCCTGGATGGTCCAATCTTGAAGCATGGGAGAAATGACGAATGACGAAGGCAGAAACCAGAGCATTGAGATCAACGAACAGAGGGCGGGACATCCGAGGAAGCTCGGTTCTATCTTTCTGCCTTCGTCATTCGTCGTTCGTCATTCGTCATTCAAAACAGCGTGTCCCGGTTGAGCGCGCGCTGGCGCAGCAACAACAGTCCGACGGCTCCGAACACGAGGTTTGGCGTCCATGCCGCCCAAAATGTCGGCAGTCGCCCGCCCTTACCCAACGCCAGGAACAGGCTGCTGAAAAAAAACATCAATGCGAACAAGATCATCGCCACCGACACCCCCGCCAACACGCTACGGCGTTGGTAGACGACGCCGAGCGCCGAGCCGAACAGCACGACGACCATGCACTGCCAAGGTTCCGCCCAGCGTTGGGCCTGGTACGTGCGGAAAGGGGCAAGCTGCGCGGACGTGAAGTCGCCGTTGAGCGTGAGGTACTGGTGCAATTCGGGCACGGAAAGCTTGTCCGGCTGCAAGACGGCGCTGGCGATGCGCCAGGGGGTCTCGCTCCAGCCGGTAATTTTCAGGAGCGGCGGGTAAGTGATGTCGAAACTACCGTCAGGCCGAGCGCTGCCGCCGTCGGGGTTGGTTTGCAAGGTCCGGGCATCGTGAAAGAGCCAGGTGCGGGTCGGTTCATCGTAGGTCGCGCTCGCTGCGTAGTATTTGGTGATGCCCTGCGGGGTGATCTGCTCTACGCGAATGCCTTCGAGCGGCAGGGACGTGTCGGAGGGCAATTTTTCGATGAACCAGACTCGGTTGTCGGTGCGGTTGGGAAAAAGGTAGCCGACGGTGTTGTTGAGGCGTTGGAGACGGCGGCCGGCTTCGAGTTCGGCCTCGGCGCGTTCGCGGCGGGCGTCGGCCTGCGGGGCGGCGGCGTAGTTCAGATACGTGCTCAGGCCGGTGGCGGCGAGGCCCACGAGGAAAACCGGCAAAAGCACGCGCCCGAGGCTGACCCCCGCGCTGAGCATGCTCAGGATTTCGTTGGATTGGGACATGCGCCCCAGGCAATAGAGCAGCGCCAGCAGGAGCGCGATGGGCAGGATGAGCACCGCCACCGAGGGCAGTTGTTGGAGCTGGAAAAGGAACACATAACCCAGCGACGCACCGCCGCTGATGAAGTCGTTGGCCTTCGAGCCGAGTTCAAAGACGAGCCAGATGGCAATGAACCCCAGGCAGCAATAAACGAACGGCAGCAGGAAATTCCTCAGGATGTACTGATCGAGCAGGCGCACGGGGAGAATGACGAATGACGAATGACGAATGACGAAGGGCAGAGGGCAGAGGGCGAAGCGATGGGAGTCAGCACGATGAGGGAAAAAATCATCCGGCGCAAATCTGGAGTTCGGCACCCGGGCGTTTGCCTCTCGCGCGAAACCGCTTCATTCTATCCTTTCATTTCCCTCATTCTGCCCTTCGTCATTCGTCATTAGTCATTTCCCATGTCCGTCCTCATCGTCGCCTCCAGTCTCAGCGGCAAGTCGCGTTCGCAACGCCTCGCACGCATCGCCCTGCGCAAGCTGACCGATGCCGGCACGCCCGCCACCCTGCTCGACCTGCGCGAGACCCCCCTGCCCTTCGCCGGTTCGCCCGCCGGCTGGAGCGATCCCAACGTCGCCCGGCTCCAGGAACAGGCCGCCGCCGCGACGCATTTCCTCTTCGCCACGCCGGTATATAATTACGATGTCAACTCGGCGGCCAAGAACTACATCGAACTCATGGGCGAGGACGCGCTCGGCAACAAGACCGTCGGCTTCCTGCTCTCGGCGGGCGGCGGCGGCTCGTACATGGCCGTGATGCCCTTCGCCAACTCGCTGATGCTCGACTTCCGCTGCTGGGTCGTGCCGCGTTTCCTGTACGTGCCCAAGGACTTCGAGGGCGACACCCTGCCGCCCGAACTCGACGAGCGCATGGATCACCTGCTGCGCGATCTGCTCACGCGCGGACTGTCGGCAGCCTGAACCCTCCGGATTTCAGCGGTCCAGGCTCGCGGGAGCGTCGTATTTCTTGATCCAATTGGACATCTCGCTGTCCGTCGCGCCGAAGCGCCATTTGACGACCTTCCACGAATCGGGGCCGCCATCCATCTGGAGCAGGGCCTCGCCGGTCGGCTCGAACATGTCCGCTTCCACCTGCTCCCTGTAGTGGGTGCGCTTGTAGTCGATCTCGCCGCCGCCGGGCTTCTGCGGAATGAAGCGGATTACCGCCCAGTCCTCGCTGACCTTGAGCACGTCTACCTTGAAAATGACCTCTTGCTTGAGGTCGCGCTCGAACGGCACCCGCAGGGCATCCATGATCGCCTTGCGCTCGTCGCTGCCCGCCTTCGGGGTGTGAACATCCTGCGCATGCAGGGCAACGGTCACGAGGAACAGCGGCAACAGGGCGAGCAGGCGGCGGAGAGGAATGATGGTCATTGTGAGGGATTGCCAGCAGGTCGGTTGGTAGACGCAGGCGGCACCTTTTGGTTCAAACCAAATTTCCGGTTCCAGAAATTTTGCACGATTCCGAAGCGCGGCGCCCCGCCTTGCTTTCGCCCGGTCCCCATCCTACGCTGGGCGCACTTATGTGCGGCATCGTCGGCTACATCGGCAAATCCTCCGCCAGCCCCATCCTCCTCGACGGGCTGCGGCGGCTCGAATACCGCGGTTACGACTCCGCCGGGCTGGCCACCATCGACGGCGGCCGGATCGAAACCCGCAAGTGCAAGGGCCGCATCCAGGCGCTCGCCGATCTGGTCAAGGAAAACGCCGCCGCCGGCCACGTCGGCATCTCCCACACCCGCTGGGCCACGCACGGGCAGCCCAACGATGTCAACGCCCACCCGCATTTCGATGCGTCCGGCCGGCTCGCGCTCGTCCACAACGGCGTCATCGAGAACTACCAGGCCCTCCGCGCGCCACTCGTGGAAGCCGGGCACAAGTTCCGTTCGCAGACCGACACCGAAATCCTCGCTCACCTCATCGGCAACCTCTACGACGAGGCCGGCGGCGAACATTCCAAGACGCGCCTGCTCGAAGCCGTGCGCGGGGCGCTCAAGCAGGTCATCGGCACCTACGGCATCGCGGTGATGCACCTCGACGTGCCCGACGCGCTGGTCGGCGCGCGGCGCGGCAGTCCGCTCTCGGTTGGGCTGGGCAAGGGGGAGAACTTCCTTTCCAGCGATCCGCAGGCCGTCATCGCGTATTCGCAGGAGGCCATTTTCCTGAAGGACTACGACGTGGCCGTGGTCGAGCGCGACGGGTTTCAGATCGGCACGGTGGAAGGCGGCGTGGCGGGGAGTTACGAGGTCACGAAGGTCGATTTCACCAGCGACGATGTGAAGCTGGGCGATTACCCGCACTACATGCTCAAGGAAATCTTCGAGCAGCCGCACGCCGTGCGAGATGCGTTGCGCGGACGCCTCTCGGTCGAGGACGCCGGCGCGCGGCTGGGCGGCATCGACATGACCCCGCAGGAACTGCGCGAGGTGGATCGGGTCATCATCACGGGCTGCGGCACGGCGTACCATTCCGGGTTGGTCGGCGAGTATCTCATCGAGTCGCTCGCGCACCTGCCCTGCGAGGTGGAATTCGCCAGCGAATTCCGTTATCGCAACATGCCGATGGACAAGGACACGTTGGTGTTCGCCGTCAGCCAGAGCGGCGAGACCATCGACACGCTGGCGGCCGTGCGCGAGAGCCTGCGCAAGGGCCACCGCACACTGGGCATTTGCAACAACGTGGCGAGCACCATCGCGCGAGAATGCGGCGCGGGCGTCTACATGCACGCCGGACCCGAGATCGGGGTGGCGGCGACAAAATCGTTCACCTCGCAGTTGACCATTTTCACGCTCATCGCGCTGCTGCTCGGGCGCATCCGGCATCTGTCGAACAGCGACGGCCTCAAAATTATCAAGGAACTCCAGGCAATTCCCGAAAAGATCGAGCGCGTGCTCGAACAAAGCGACCGCATCAAGGAAATCGCCGCGAAGTACGCCGGCGCGAAGGGGATGCTCTTCATGGGCCGGCAGTTTAACTATCCCGTCGCGCTCGAAGGCGCGCTCAAGATGAAGGAGATTACCTACATTCAATGCGAGGGCCATCCGAGCGCCGAACTCAAGCACGGGTTCATCGCGTTGGTGGAGCCGGACATGCCGAGTGTGTTCATCACGCCCGACGACGCGATGTACGACAGCAACATCAACAGCATCGAGCAGGTCAAGGCGCGGCAAGGCCCAGTCATCGCCGTCGGCACGGAAGGCCGGCGCGACCTGGCGAAGATCGCCGACGACGTGATCTACGTGCCGCCGTGCGCCGATTACCTGTCGCCGCTGCTGACGGTCGTGCCGTTGCAACTGTTGTCTTATCACACCGCCGTCCATCTCGGTCGCGACGTGGACAAACCGCGCAACCTCGCCAAGAGCGTGACGGTGGAGTGAATTCACGGGCGTTCTGACCACACATGGAGGATTAAAATAAAGTCGTTCTACTTGAAATAAAGTCGTTCCATTTAAAATAAAGTCGTTCTACGCACAATTGTTTCAGCCGATACGCTTCAACCCGGCACACGATCTCGCGACGGGCCATGCCGTGGTTCAACATCTGCTGAACAGGTCTAAGGAACCGCTGATTAAAGCGGCAGTTGTTGACGAGTTGTAGAGGGTGGCTGGGTTTCGGGTTCGGCACAGAGGTGACCAGCTTGGTTCTGTGTGCTGAGGCCGGTTTTGCAAGGCGTTTTGTGGCTGAAGACGGCGGTTTAGACCAGGGCTTCCGTTCGCAGGGTGCGTCCAGCCAGCACCAAGTTAGCCAAGGCAAAGAGGGTGTGTAGTTGCGCGGTGTTCTTGGCCA
>CALMVM010000165.1 GCA_937873255.1 uncultured Verrucomicrobiota bacterium
ACCGCCGACAGCGTCCCGCTCTCGGAGATCTACGATCTCGCCGACCAGGTGCTCGGCCAGCGGATCAGCCAGATCGACGGCGTCAGCCAGGTCAGCATCAACGGCGGGGCCAAGTCGGCCGTGCGCATTCAGGTCAACCCGGCGGTGCTCGCGTCGATGGGCATGAGCATGGACGACATCCGGGGCATCATTTCCCAGGTCAACGTCGATTCGCCCAAGGGCGTGCTGAGCACCGACCGCGAGAGTTACGTCGTCGCCAGCAACGATCAGCTCTTCGATTCCAAGGACTACAAGCCCATCGTCGTCGCGCAGCGCAACGGCGTGCCGGTGCAGCTCGGCTCCATCGCCCGCGTCGTCGACGGGCAGGAAAACGACCGCCTCGCCGGTTGGGCCGGCACGGACCGCGCCGTGCTGTTGATGATCCGCAAGCAGTCCACGGCGAACGTCATCGAGATCGTCGATCTGGTTCGCAAGATGCTGCCGCAATTGCGCAGTTGGCTGCCGCCGGCGGTCAAGCTGTCGGTAATCAGCGACCGCACCCAGACGATCCGCGCTTCGGTCAATGACGTGCAACTGACCCTGCTCATCAGCATCGCGCTGGTCATCATGGTGATGTTCCTGTTTTTGCGCCGGTTCTGGCCGACGTTCATCTCGGGGATCACGGTGCCGCTGTCGCTGGCCGGAACGTTCGGTGTGATGTACCTGCTCGGCTACAGCCTGGATAACCTGTCGCTGATGGCGCTGACCGTTTCGGTCGGGTTCGTGGTGGACGATGCGATTGTGGTCATCGAGAACATCGTGCGCTTCATCGAGCTGGGCGATACCCCGTTGGAGGCGGCGCTCAAAGGCGCGCGGCAGATCGGGTTCACGGTGATTTCGATCAGCCTGTCGTTGGTCGCGGTGTTCATCCCGATTTTGTTCATGGGCGGGTTGATCGGCCGGCTCTTCCATGAATTCGCGGTGACGCTCAGCGCTTCCATCGTCGTGTCGGCCGTCGTGTCGCTGACGCTGACGCCGATGCTCTGCGGACGGTTCTTGAAGGCGGAACACCCCGACCGGTCCGGGGGCCGTTTCTACGAGGCGATGGAACGGGTGTTCGAGTGGATGGTCAAGGAATACGAGCACGGCCTGAAGTGGGTCCTGCGCCACCAGAAGATCATGCTGGCGGTCACCGTGCTGACGTTCGTGGCGACGGTGTTGATGTTCAGAGTGTTGCCGAGCGGTTTCTTTCCCCAACAGGACACCGGGTTGCTGGTCGGCTTCGCCGAGGGAGGGCAGGATATTTCCTTTGAAGCGATGTCGGAGAAGTTCCGACGCGTGGTCGATATCGTGACGGCCGACCCGGCCATTGACAAGATGGGAGGGTTTCTCGGTGGCGGCGCTCACAACACCGCCTTCATGTTCATCTCGCTCAAGCCGAAGGATCAGCGCAAGGAAACCGCCGACAAGGTCATCGAACGGCTGCGCCCGCAACTCGCCAGGATGCCCGGCATCAACCTGTTTCTGCAAGCGGCCCAGGACTTGCGCGTCGGCGGCCGACAGGGACGCTCACAATACCAATACACACTCGAATCGGCCAGTCTCGAAGACCTGCGCTACTGGACGCCGCGCCTGCTCGACAAGCTGCGCACGATGCCCGGCTTGCAGGACGCAAACACCGACCAGCAGATGAGCGGCTTGCAGACCAACGTCGTGGTGGACCGCGACGCCGCGGCGCGCCTCGGCATCCAGCCGCAGGCGGTGGACAACACGCTCTACAGTGCGTTCGGCCAGCGGCAGGTGTCGGTGATCTACACCCAGCAAAACCAGTATCGCGTGGTGCTGGAGACCGATCCGAAATTTCAGGAAGAAGCCAGTTCGCTGGACAAGATCTACGTGACCTCGTCCACCGGTAAACAGGTGCCACTCGGCACGATTGCCCATTACCAGTCGGTGAACGCCTCGCTGTCGGTCAACCACCAGGGGCAATTCCCGGCCACCACGATGTCCTTCAACCTTGCGCCCGGCATCGCGCTCGGGCAAGCCGCCGTCCTGATGGACCGCGCCATCGCCGAACTGGGGATGCCCGCCAGCATCCACGGCAGTTTTCAAGGCACGGCAAAGGTGTACAAGGACACCGTTTCGACGCTGCTCTGGCTGATCATCGCGGCCTTGCTTGCCGTCTACATCGTGCTCGGCGTGTTGTATGAAAGCCTGATTCACCCCATCACGATCCTGTCCACTTTGCCTTCGGCCGGGCTGGGCGCGCTGCTGGCGTTGTGGGCGTTCAACATGGACCTCTCGCTGGTGGCCTTCATCGGCATCATTTTGCTCATCGGCATCGTCAAGAAGAACGCCATCATGATGATCGACTTCGCGCTGGAAGCCGAGCGCAACGAAGGCATGTCGCCCGAGGATGCCATTTACCGCGCTTGTCTCACGCGCTTCCGACCAATCATGATGACGACGCTGGCGGCGATGTTCGGCGCGGTGCCGCTGGCAATCGGCATGGGAACGGGCTCGGAACTCCGGCAGCCGCTCGGCGTGGCCATCGTGGGCGGATTGATTGTCTCGCAGGCTCTGACGCTGTTCACCACACCGGTGGTCTACCTGTTTTTCGACCACCTGCGGCTGCGTTTCAGCAAGGACCGCAACGCGGTCAAAAAAGAGTCTCCCGAATTGACCCCCGCCGGCATGGCGTGAGACTCGCGTGCGGCAGGTGCCTTCGGGAGGTTCGCTCCGCTAATTTGCGCGGTCTTCGTCGGCATCCTCGCCGTCGTCCTTCGTAAAGACGGTTTCGCGCTCCCGCTCCAACGCCTCGACCTTGGGCAAAACGTCGGTCGGGATCGCGCGGCGTTGTTCGGGGGTGTCAATCGGACCGTCGAAGACCATCTTGCCCTGCTCGTCGCGGACCTTCAGGAGCCGTTTGCCGTGCGCGACGTGCAGTTCGATGCGCCCGGAGGCATCGCGCAGGAGAACCCGCGTGCGGTCGAAATCCCAACGGCTGCCGGTGGCGCGGGCCGTTTGCTCCTGCGCCTCTTCGAGGTTGCGCTTGGCCTGTTCGAGCGCGCGCTTGGTTTCCGCCTCGATCCGGACGCGGTTGCGGGCGAGCTGCTTTTGGACTTGTTCCATGGCTTCCGCGTTCGGGATGCCGCTGAAGTCGAACACGAATTCATTGTCGTGGCCGTCACCGTGGTCCGAACGCCGGATGCGGATGCGCTTTTCGCCGTCCCGCTCGGCGTCGTTTGCTGTGCGGGGGTGCAGGGTGGCCGTCAGCCGGGCCTCCTGCCC
>CALMVM010000166.1 GCA_937873255.1 uncultured Verrucomicrobiota bacterium
TCATCTTCGTGGCGGGCAGGCGCACCTGCGGCTGAGCGATCCGAAAGACGGCCGCCATCAGGTCGACCATGTTCGGGTTCCACACGTCCGTGTGGCCGCGGCAGATCTCGCCGGGCACGCGCACGACCCAATACGGGGTATGGTTATTCGCATTGCCGAGGCTCTTGATGCGCCACCAGCGCGGCGTCTTGCCGTCGGGCGTAGCGGGCTCCGTGGCGAAGACCCCGCCGCTTTTCGGCGAGCGCAGGTTTGCGTCGAACACCTGACTCTGGTCGAACGTGCTGCCCACGTTGATCAGCGGCGGCTGGTTGGTCGGCTCCACCGGGACGATGTCGTGGCTGAGCAGCACGTTGCTGTGCCCGGCCGTGTGAGTCAGGAAGTGCCGCTGGTCGATGGTCTGGCCGTCCACCTGGTAGTCGCGGAACACCGCGAGGGAGTTGGAAATACCCGTGCCCACGCCAAAGAGCCAGCCGGTGGCCCAGTCGGCGCGCGAGGTCATGCTGACGATCATTGGCCGGTCGGGGCCGATGAACTCGACGCCGTTCTGCTGCTGCGGGTGGGCGTGGAAGAAGTCGATCATCAGCTTCGCGTAGATCGATTCCGCCGCGGAGTTGAGCAGCAGGATCAGGTCGGCGGGCATGATGACCGTGCGCGTGCCGCCGGCCTTACCCTCCTGGAACATCAGCGCGCCGATCATGGCCTGCGTCACCGCGCGCTCCATGACCAGCGCCCCGAAGGAATGGCCGATCATGATCACCTTCGACTCCCGGTTCTGCTCGCGCGCGGCCATCGACAGGGAGAAGATGGTCTCCGTGACGGCGGTGTCGGCGACCCGCTGCGAGGCGGCGTTCTTGCGGCCGTAGAAGGTGAAGGGCTGGGCGAGGTCGATCGCGTGGCGGACGAGTTCTGGCGCGTGGGTGTGGAGGCGCTTGCCGTTCCAGCCGATGTAGACGCCACGCACTTCGAAGTGATCGCGGACCTCCTTCGAATCGGCGATCTTTCGCAGCAGCCGCTGATTGAAGCGCCACACGTCGTCGGATTGAGAATGATTTTCCCAGCCGTGGGCGTAGATGACCAGGATCACCGGCTTGCGGCAATGGCGGATACTCTCGACCGCGCGCGTGAACTGCCGGCGGTCCCAAAAGTCACCCTGCTCATCGAACTCGATGTAGCTGGTTGAAAACGAGCCCCGCTCGTCGGCGTAGCGTTCGGAAAAATGGTTCGCGCTGAAGTCGGCGTGCTCGTCACCGAATTTGCGGTCCTGCGGGTCTTTGTCCTCGCGCTGCTGCCGGTTGAACACGCAGCCGGACCAGAGCAACGCGACGGCCAGCACGATGAATCCCAGCGAACGATACGGTGTCTTCATAAAGGTGCGCGGTGTTCAGACCGACCGAATCAGGGCGTCGAGTTGCTCGCCGATGCGCTGGCCGTGGTTGTCCCAGTAGTTCAGGTGCGCCCCAGACCCGATGCAGAACTCGCTGACGCACAGCGTCGGGTCCGTCTTCGGCGGAAGGGTGGGGTCGTAAGTCTCGGGCCAATTCTCGGGCCACCAGACGTAGCGCCCGACGTAGTCGCCGCTGCGGTACGCGTTGACCCACTGCCGCAGTCCGAGGTCGGCGGGCCTGGGCCGGTCGCCCGGCCAAGCGGTTGCTGGGAGGGCAGGATGTCGCGCCCAGTCGTAGAGCTGCGGGAAGCGCAGGCTGTAGAGCTGACGCAATGGGCAGCCCATCGTGAACAAGTAGACCGGGAAGTCAGCCGCGCCGAGCCGGCTGGGCTTGATCGCGGGGTTCGCGGCGGCCTCGCGCTGGAGAAAGCGCAGCAGATCGGCCGTGATGACCGTGCCTTGGCTGTGGGCGATGATGATCAGCCCGTCGTACGGCCCCTGGTCGCGCGAGTCGCGCCATTCGCAGACGTAGCGCAGCAGCGAGTGGAAGCGCGCGCAGATGCGGGCGCGGGGGTTCTCGCGCCGGGGGTGCAGCCGCAGCCAGTTCGTCACGTCTAGGGCGATGTCCAGGGCGCTACGCAGCCCGAAGGCGAGGAAGCGGAACCAGCCGCGCGAAGCGATCACGCCCAGCGCCACCACGGCCCCCGCCCATAGCGCCGCCGCCTTCGTCGGGTCGCTGATCGGGCCCTTGGCGTGCGCGAGCGTCCAGACGTAGGAGACGGGCAGCGCCACGACGACCAGCAGACGGACGACCTCCCCCGCCCAGCGCATCCGCGCGAAAGCGAGCGTGAGCGTCTCGCCCTGCCAGATCGAGACCTCCCGCTCGGGCGACGGTGGCCGACCCTCCGTGCCGACGGCGGGCGCGAGGCACCACGCCATCCACAACGCCGCGACGAAGAACGCGCCGCAAATCCAGGCGTAGCCGGCCGGCGTGCGCTGCTCCACCATTTGCGACGCCTCTTCGCGCAGGTCGCGCACGGGCGGCGGGTTCCGCTGGAAGAACCAGTGGTTGGGCTCGTAGCGGCCAGTCCAGAGCCGTTCCCATTTGCCGGGCGACCCGGCCGGGCCAAGCAACTGGTCGAGGATCAAGGATTCCGTTTTCGGTTCGCCGCCGACCTTGTCGTTGCGGCCCTGGCGGACATCAATCTTTTCGTGGGTCTTCGGCGGGCTGGGCACGACTGTCACCGCTACCGCCTGCCAGAGCGACAGGTTGATCATCAGCACCAGCAGCGTAGGCAGTACGAGGGTCAGGTCGCCCGTCCACAGGGCGCGCACGGCGCGGAACCACAGGCCGGACGGCTGGCGCGGCAGGCCGAGGCGGGCCAGCAGGCCGCTGACCGTCGCCAGCATGGCCGCCGCGATCAGCAAAAACCAAGCGATGCCCAGGAGCAGGCACTGGTCCTCGACCGCGCGCAGTACCCCGTTGAGCATGGCGGTGGCGTTGCCGGCGCGCCCGCGCCAGACGATCTCGTACCCGTAGACCGCCAGGAAGACCACGCCCGCGCCGACCGTGAAGTAAATCGCCCCGGGCTGCCGCCGCTGGTACTGGAGCATGATCCAGAAAACGGCGGCTCCCGCCAGCAATCCCCACAGGCCCATCAGCCAAGGCAGCGTCGCCCCTGACGCCACCACCCACCACGCGCCTGCGGCGGCCCCCACGGGGACGAGCGCCAGCGCGAACCACCACGCCGCCGACCGGCCCTGGCGAAGCTGCCAGGAATAGACGCCGAAGCCTCCAAGACCGGCCGCGAGGGTCGCCGCCAGGGCCTTGACCATCAGCGCGACTTGGGCGTCGGAACGATCCACGCAGAGCCAGAGCGGCAGCGCCACGGAAGCCGTCGCCAGCACGAAGAGATTGAAGATCGGCACCGCCAGCACCAGCAGGCGTTCGGCCGCCGCGCGGCTCCAGAGCAGGACCGTCCACCAGCCGCCGAGACCGTCCTCGCGCTGGGCCATCTCAAGGGTCTTGCGTCCGAGGCCGCACAGGTAAAAGAGCAACTGGTAAAGCTCTATGAAGATGTGGTAGCCGATCCCGGCGAAGCGCGAGAGGTCCGCCCAATACATCTCGAAGACGTGCACCTCGGTGTCGAGCGAGCCGGTGCCGCCGCCGTTGGCGTCCTTGCTCTGGCTGACGAGGCGCACGGTCTCGTAGGTCGCCTCGTCGGGCGCCACTTCCCGGTAGCCGTCCAACTGCTCGCGCATGTACTGGTGCGCCGCGTCGCCGGCGTCGAGCGGCGGCCCGTCGCCCTTGCGCCGCGGAGTCGCC
The DNA here is from genome assembly GCA_937873255.1 of uncultured Verrucomicrobiota bacterium. GTDB lineage: Bacteria > Verrucomicrobiota > Verrucomicrobiia > Chthoniobacterales > SZAS-18 > CAHJWO01. Next base: position 3,711 of record CALMVM010000166.1, read on the forward strand.
GTCTCCGATTTTTGCTTCCAGGCCCAACGCTCCGCGCTCTCGGCCTGTTTCGATTCTTCCCTCGTCAGACGCGCCCCGAGGGGCACGGGCTTCACTTCGAGGCGCAGCGGCGACTGCTGGAAGGCGTCGCAATGCGTGGTGTGCGCCAGGAGGTCGGCGACGGCCTTGGAAGTGGATTCCGGCTGCTGGTCGGCCACGCCGTGCACGGCGATCACGGCGACTCGTTTGGGGCGCAACTCATTTGGCATGAGCACATTTAAAGGTATATACCCCCTTACGTGTCAATCTTTGTTTTCAGGACGCGCTGAGCCAACGCGCGGTCCGGGACAAACAAGTCTGCGCGGCGCGCGCAACGCATTCAGAATTGCGCCACGACTACGGGGACGTGCCGTTCCTCCCGCACAGAAATACGCAGGCCGCAGGCGCGCTCCAGGAGTTGGTGTGCAACCCAGGCCCGATCCACAATCGGGGCGAGCAGAAGCGCGCGGGCCAGATGATCGATGTTTTGTTCACCGCTCAACAGCGCCGCGCCGTAGAAGTGGTAGGACTTGCCCGATTTCAGGACGAATCCGCTGGGGTGCAGTTCGCGCGCCGCCGCAGTGACGAGCATGAGGTTAGCCTCGGAGGCGGGAGCGTGAAAATCGAGCATAGGCAGATGCCGTCGCGAGCCGTCATCCATTTCAATCTCGGAGGAAAGGACCGTCACCTCGTCGCCGGAGGCACTACAGAGTTCGGCCAGTCCCTGCGCGGTCAGACCGGGGATCGGCACCCGACGCCGCGGCGACTCGTGACGGTTGTGAAAAAGCGCCTCGCGCAAAAGGTCGGTGGCGACTTCCGCCCGGCCGAAACCGGACACATTCACCGCGTCCCAAAAAGGAAGGTTCGTTCGATGACGCAGGTCGGCTGCCGTGCGGAGGACTTCCTCCGTCCGGAGCGAGGTCTCGATCCTCTGTTGCAGCATCGGGACGGGCGGCGGGCAGAAGAGCGAGAGGGCCGCCGCGCCCTCGGTCCTTTGCAGGAGCGCGACCACCAGTTCGTGGACGGATGAACCGATCAAGCGGAAAACCTTTTAGAGGAGTGTCTCGCTCGGGAGATGCACGGCAAACTCGATGTGGCGGAAATCCGCGTCGATGGGCTGTCCGTAGCGTTCGAGCGTGTTCAAGGTGCGGCCGCCCACGAGGACTTCCCGAATGGGCGTATGGTTCGCGGAAGGCAAAGCGGCCGAGAGATTCCGGACGACGAGACAGCGGATTTGTTCGATGCCCTCGCGTACACAGAAAAAGGCGCGGGTTGTCCCCTGGATGAGGTAGAAAGACTTGCCGGACGCCTCCACGATGGGCGGGGTGACGATGGTTTCCTTGCCGCCGGGGTATTTGACGACGGCCACGTCGAACGGATCCAGGCCAGCAGTTCTGAACATGCCGTGCAAACTCTTGATCTGCTGGTATTTGTATTCGCGCACAAGCGAACTGAGCGCCATCAGATCCGAGACGTTGACCGTCTCCATCCGCATGGAGATGGAAGCTTGACCGTACTGGGAGACGTGGTCGCGCAGTTTCTTCTCCAAGTCGAGGTCGGAGCCACGTTGGAGTTTGGGCGGTCCCGCTTCGCTGTATGTTCCGACCGGTCCAAGCATGGCATGCAGGGCTCGGATCGCGGGAAAGTCGTCCGGCCCGACATATTTGATGGCGCGAACCTCGTTGCCGACCGTGTCCTCCATGTAGACCAATGCTGCGCAATCCGTGGAATTCTGCGGATCGATGAGGAAGCCACGAAACGGCACCTGCGCGGTCGAGTGAAAGACGATCCCCATCTCCGCCATCAACCGGCGACGGTAGAGTTCGTGCGGCTTGCGGTCCTCGGGCGGCAGGAAGGCGTGAATCTCCACGCCTTGAGTGCGCCATTTCAGGAAGGCGGGAAAAATGGAGTACAACCAGTTGGAATCCTCGTCGGCCACGAAGAGCTTTTTGATGTTCCTCACGTTCAGGATAGTCGTGAGTTCGGTCAGCACTTCGTCAGTGCCCTCGCAAACGGTGCGGCGGGCAGAGCTGGGGCGCACCTTGCCGAGTTCGCCGTCGAAGAATTCTTTGGCGGCGTCGGTGCCGTTGCGGATCAACTGCGCGGTTTTCTTGTCGTCCATGTCCGCGAAGTCGGTGGCCGAGATCGAGCCGGTTTGGATGCGGATCTCGTACACGTTTTCCACCAAGCGGGCCTGGATGTTGACGCTGCCGTCGAGGGCGGTGTTGAGCACCGCCTTGAAATAATCCTCCGGCGTGTCCAGCCGCAGCGTGAACGCGAGGATTCGCTTGGAATGGATCGCGCTGGCCTCGCTCGAAAACGTGAAGGACGGCAGGTTGCTCAGGATGCCCCCATCCACGTAATGGTTGTCGACGGGCTGGAAGAACCCGGGGATGGAACACGAGCAACGGACCGCGTGGGCGACATCTTCGTCCGGGCTCTGGCCATGGCTCCAGACCTTGACAGCCTGCGCGACAATGTCGGCCGCGACGACCCACAGCGGCTTGATTAGGTCTTTGAATTTGACGTTCTTGCCATCGGTCTTGGGCAGCAACTGCTTCAACGCCCCGTTGAGCCACTCCTCGATCTTCACCGAGGAATAACGGCCGTGTTTCTGGATGACCTCGGAAATGCCGGGATAAAACCAATCGCCGATGGCTCCGCCGATGCGCTGCCAGGTGGAAATCTTCGATTTGATGGGTTCCGGGGGCCTGAGAAAATCTTTGAAATCGATTTGCGCCAGCAGCGCGCCGATCTGATCGGCCGTCGCTCCCGCCGCCAGCAAGGCCGCGATGATGCTGCCGGCGGAGGTGCCCGCGACTCCCGAGAAATTGACCCCACGTTCGGCCACGTGCCGGAGCGCGCCCACGAACGCCGCGCCCCGGCACCCGCCGCCTTGAAAAACGCCCAGACAGGATTCGAAGAAGTAGGTACGCGGCTCCGGCATGGTATCGGAACCTACTGGACCCGCGCCGGGTTTGCCAAGAGGGAAGTCGCGGCAGATGAATCGAACACCTAGCCAAATCTCCGCTGGGTCGGGCCGACTGGCACGCGTGCCGCGAGCATCCTCTTTCTGGAGGGACCCGGTGGTTCATTGCAAACGCATCTAAACGTTGAGCAGCCGAAAAGAGATAAGCGTCGTCCCAACTCGCGCGCTTGAGGCGGCATCGTAATGAAATGCGTATGCATCGCCTAGCGTGACGCTTGCGGCGGATTTTCACTTCCTTCCCATGCCTGATAACCCAACGATGAAATCGGCCCAGATGATCCTGCCACGATAGAGTGGTTCTCCCGCACTTTGTGTGGAAGTGAGGATGGTAGAGGATGAACACTTTTCATCTGCTGCCCGGCTGTCGGATTGAGCGCACCCACCAGATCAGCCCGTCAGGCTTGCAACTACAGGCACAGGGCGTGCGTGGTGGCGCACGTTGTCCGGCTTGTGGGGTGTGGAGCGAGGCGGGCCACGGCCGCTACCTGCGCCATCCTGCCGATCTGCCTTTGCTGGGACGTTCCGTACAGATCGCTTTGCGCGTGCGTCGTTTTCGCTGCCACAACGCCGACTGTGCCTGCCGTACCTTCGCCGAACGTCTGCCCGGTTTGATCGCGGCGTACGCACGACGAACCCGGCGACTGGCGGCGGCGCAGAGTGCCGTGGCGGTGGCCTTGGGCGGCGAGGCGGGTGCACGGCTGCTGCCGCGGCTGGCGATGGCCACCAGCGCCGACACGCTTTTGCGCTCGGTGCGCGCCTTGCCGCTGCCCGCCACGCCGACGCCGGTCGCCCTGGGCGTGGACGATTGGGCGTTCAAGCGCGGGAACACCTACGGCACCCTGCTTGTGGATCTGGAGAGCCGTCGCACAGTGGACTTGCTGCCGGACCGGCGGGCCGAGACCTTAGCCGCTTGGCTGCGCCCGCGCCGCCGTAAGATCAAGGTGGTGGCGCGTGACCGCTCCAGCGAGTTCGCGCGCGGCGTGAACCTGGGTGCACGCGGTGCCGTGCAGGTCGCCGACCGCTGGCACCTGCTCCAGAACACCCGTGAGATGCTCACGCGCTGGCTCTGCGGCGTGTATGGGCGGCTGCGTCGATTGCCCTCAATGGTGATGACCTCTGCGCCACGCAAAAGGGGGGCGTGCCCGTGCCTTCCCACGCGCCAGAACCACGCAGGCAACTTCCGCCGCCAGCCAGGCACGCTCGCTGGCACGTTATCAGGAAGTCCGTCGTCGCCACATCGCCGGAGAGTCACTGCGTGCCATCAAAAAAGCCACCGGTCTGGCACGGGCCACGGTGCGCCGCTTCGCCCGCGCCGAGAGCTTCCCCGAACGCGCTGTGCGCGCGCCGGGACCAAGCAGGCTTGATGCGTTCATCCCCTGGTTGGAAGAACAACTGATTTCCGGGCGTGAGAACGCCTCGGCCCTCTACCGGGAGTTGCGCGAACGTGGCTATCCAGGTGGCAGCCGGCAGGTGCACAAGTGGGTGCAGACCCAGCGTGTCACCCCGGCGAAAACCACGCCGCCTTGCCGACGCGACCTGCCACCCGTGCCGGGGCAAGCCGCCGCTTCGTCGCGGGCCTCGCCGCGGCAGCTGGCTTGGCTGCTGCTCCAGCCCGCGGCCAAGCTCGACGCGGCGCAGAAGGCCACGGTCGCCCAGATCGAACAGGATCGGGAAGTCAGAATAGCCGGTGGGTTGGCGCGCCGCTTCACCGCCCTCGTGCGGGCCAGCGGCGTGGCACACCGCCGCTCGGTCGTCTCACGACTGGCGACCCTGCGGCGGTGGCTGGACCGGGCAAAAACCTGCGGTGTGCCGGCTCTGCAGACCTTCGCCACCGGCGTGCAGCAGGACCTCGCTTCCATCGAAGCCGCCTTGACCACCAGTTGGAGCAACGGGCAGACCGAAGGCCACGTCAACAAGCTCAAACTGCTCAAACGCCAGATGTACGGACGCGCCCGGTTCGATCTGCTGCGCCGTCGCCTGCTCCTCGCCTCGTCGTTCCACACAAAGTGCGGGAGAACCTCAAAACCGACGCAAGATCAGACAGGCGTTTTGCTGCCGTTCTTCTTTTTGTAGCCGTCGTTGCCCGCGCGGCCACCGCTCTCCTTGGGGGGGCTCCGCACGGTGCGTCCGTCAAAAATGGCTGCGCTCGGCTCGGGTTCCCGGTTCTGCGTCAGGCGCACCGGCACGCGCCGGTCGTGGCACATGGCTGCGCAGACGCCCGCCTTGATCCAGCGTTGGCCCTGTGGACAAACCATCTTCCACGGTGGCAGGCCTTGCGGCAGCCCACGCCCCGGGCAGCCCGCCCACGCCACGGAGCGCAAGCCGTTGAACACCTTCGCGCGGAGGGTGAACGCGTCGACCGCAATCCTCGGGTGGAAGACGAAGGCAGGGAACCACCAAAAACCCTCTCTTCGTCGCTGACCTCCTTCGGGTAAGCTTGACGCGCTGGCTGCTCAATCAGCCAACAACCCGCCCCGCCATCATGTCGGTTCATAACAAGCTCCAGGCTTTCATGACGCCGC
>CALMVM010000167.1:0-5481 GCA_937873255.1 uncultured Verrucomicrobiota bacterium
GTTGGCACCCCAGACTAACTCAGCACCCGGCTCGAAAAAGCGAAGTCACGTCAGTCCCTTTTTATCCGCACAGGTCAATCTACCAGAAAAAATCACTCTCTAAACATTTTAAGACTTTGAGATCAAACTCTGAATCGATGCGGAGGACCCTTCATCAAACAGGATGAGTTTATACACAGTATATGTGCCATTGTTTCCCTTGGTCAGAAAAATGTACCTAGTCCCAGCCTTAGGGACCGATTCCACGTCTTTTCTGACAGCTATCGAGATTGTTACGTTTGGCGTTTCGACCGTGCCCTTCAAAGTCCGAATAACCGATACTTGCACGTTATGGTAAGCAATTTTTCCAGGCGCTCGTAAACTAACTGCGCCAAGTTTTGTGATGTCCCCTATAAATATCACGTCACTCGCGCTAACTGCGTCTTCGGTCTTTTGATCGCTTCCAGTAAGTTTTGAGGACTCTGTCGTACTGACATCTGAAGTCGGATTTTGGCTTTGCAACGGTATAGGGGATATGATGGCAAAGAGGACCATCAAAAATAGGAATGCTATATGCATCTTGCAGGGTCTGTTCGTCTTAATCATGGTGCGTTGCCTTTTGCTGCTGCACTTCTAACAATTCGCAAAGATCCACCTACAATTACCCTGATCTCTGCTTCAGTAATGCCTCCGCAATCTGGGATGGCCGTCGTGGACGTAGTATTACTTATACCTTCCCAAGAACCTGTATTGCCATTCCGTTTTGCCTTGATTATTTGACCTATGTGTAATACCCGAGGGGATATCGAGTTGCCAACTTGCATTAAAAGACTCACAACAAAGTCGATCTTCTCGTACGCGTAATCCCCATTGTTGCAAGCGTGAAATCCTCCTGTCGCAGGATTCAAATCCAGACCAGGATTGTCGTAAATATAAAGAAATCCTTTTGGACTTGGAGTAATATTTTCTTGATTGTAATCAGGTGGCGTGTCGTCATCAACTAGATTTGGGTTGTTATTGTCAATCAAATTTCCCGCCGGATCAATTGCTAGATCGACGTACCAGTAAGCACCATCTGAATCATTCTTTTTGACTATACTGACGCTGCGATCTCTATACTTCCGATCCCATTTGTACTGAGCCATGCCATTCGGAAGAGGTGCTTGCGCCACGACCAGAAGGGATGTGCAGTAAAGCGTAAGCCCTGCTCTCCCTCTACCTATTGGATCTTCACCAAGTAAGTCTAAATTATCATTAGCGCTAATGTTATTCTGATAATTTGGATTATCTGGTTGTATATCGGGATCACTAATTTTAGTGGGTCGCTTGCCGTTAAAATCTACTCCGTCACTTCCGCTCTGGGCACCATTCAAAAGTTTTATGGCATTCGGCACCAACAGTAGCGCATGTCCATTCCCCGTGCCAGCGTCGCCGATGGCGGCGATGACGCCGCTGGAATTCACGGACTTCATGTTGGGCCACGAGATTTTTATATTGGCAGGATATTGCATTCGGTACGGCTGCCATGACCAGCTCGGCGTAGCGCTTGGGTCTGTGGCGACATTTTGGGTGGCTTTCCACATCACCTGCTCGTCATTACCATTGTCCAGCAAATCTGACACCACATACATGCTGTGATCGGTCGTGTTTTGGTTGCTGAGCAGAAAGGGATTAATTTGCTTGAGCTGACCGTTCCATTGAGTTCCGGCCAACAGTTGTGCGAAAGGGGTCTTTTGTCCCCCATGCCAGATTGATCCGTTAAGGATATATCCGGCATAATGATAACCGTCCACTAAACACCACCCTTCGTTGTTCAAGCATAGAACCGTAATGGCATCAGCCAATCCGTTTAGAACGATCTGCTTACCATCCCAGATACCGTAACCTAAAAGGTACCCAAAATCCAGCACCGCCCATCCAGTGTCAGTGATTTGAATAGGCGCAGCATCTGCGAGAATATATTTAGCGGTATCACTACTGACTAGAAATGACGGTGTATCTGACGCGAAGAAGTAATTTATTCCTGATCTAGTGATAACGTTGACTCCGTCAAGGGTGTCATTACCATTCGCATCCTGTGGTCGATAGATGCTTCCGTCTGGCCGGGTGATGCCATCATACGTAACGGCGTAGGCGATACTACCGCCGCCTGGTGACACCGCGCCGATATATAGACTGTCGTAACCATCGGTCGTAAAATCAATAAATCCATTAGGATCATCATCATCAATGTAGGGTGGTGGAAAATTTAGGTCACTCGGCCCACCGCCGCCAGCGAGGAAACATCCCCGTATTCGTGCGGTCCCTCCGATATCATTTGAATAGTAATGGGTTCCAACAATCTTTCCGGTAGGCAGTAGGTGATCGAAGCTCACTGCTCCACCAGCCGCGGGAAGGTGTGTATACGTTATTGCCGGGCTAACAACTCCGTTGCTGAATGTTCGCACGAAGGCGTCTTGAAAGCCCCGTGTGAGGTTTCCAAAAGCTGCATTCCCCGAATCATCCAATGCTATCGCACCTTCATTGTCGTAATCATGTCCACCCGCCAAGCCCAAGTCAATCACGGCATAGTTCTGTACAGGTAGTGGTCGCTCAGCAGACTGAGGAGGGGCGCCCACTGCTTTTTGTGCCTTCGTTTGGTGACTGGCGACAAAAAGCATGCCAACAACCACATATTTGCCAACTGTAAAGCGAAGACTCATGGTCTGGGAAACAAGTAAGATGTCGTGCCTGCGGGAAGCGTGGTGATCAGTGTCCACCCCCCACCAGGTGCTGTGTTCCAGAGCGGAACGGGATCATCCGTATTGTTATTCCAAGTCAATAATTCGCTACCATCGGAATTGAGGGTGCTTATCACATTGCTCACAGAGCAAGCGGTCGTATGGACGGTGGCATTTTCGTCGCCCACGGTTTCAGTGAATGTGATCGTTTGCTGGTTGTTACCAGTTCCGGTGGTGGCGACGACTTTGCACGTCGCTTCTAAGGACTCAGGCAAGATGAAAAACGTCCGGGCAACACCAGAAATATTTGTCTTCACCTTGACGGTAGTAGAGGGAGCACTGCTCATCGTGGCTTGCACTTGGCCGCCGTTCTGCGTGACGGTAAAAGAGACCGGAGCATTGGCGGCTGGTTGTCCCGCCACGAGCACTTGCACCGTCAACGCGCTTGGCAAGAAGCCACCGAAGCCCCCCGTCTGACCATCACCATCCACGATGCTCAACGCAGGAGTCTGCCCATTGTAAAAGTCGTTGGGATTTAAGCCTAGGTGATAAGCTTCCAAATTCGTGATTCCGCCACAGCCCGGGGCTGCTGCCATGAGATCGACGCTTGCGGTCCCGAAATACTTCACCTCCCAGTCATCATCCACGCCATCGCCGTTCGAATCAACGATGTTTTTGCCAGCATCGGTACCGCCCACGTAGCCTTGCATCAACATGCCTGTGGCTAGGTTGTGCCGGTATTGTCCCACAGAATCACTGGAAAAATACAGTCCATAGCCAAACGCAAACACACAATTATCCACCACGAAGGCGTCGGACGATGAGCTGAAATAGATGGCGAAAGACATGTCGACGGGTACGCTGGCCGCCGCCTGCGACACATCGTTGTCCAAACACCGTAGCCCTGTTCCCTCCAGTTCGATGCCGTAGGCGCTGGCCAAATCGCCCAAAGTGGTCGAACCACCGACGTTACCTACTTGGCAGGAGCGCACGGTGCTGTCGTTGCCCACCAACGAGATGCCCTCGTACGTGCAGGCGTTGACGTTCATCTTCTCGATCAGGTGGCCGTATGAGGCTGTCGAGGCACCGGTAGTGATGATGCCCACCCCAGTCATGAAGCCTTGCACCGTGCCGTTTCGCACCGTCACGTTGGTGCGGTCGGCGGCGTACACTCCGTAGGCCAGCGTACCGGCCCCGGCAGCCGTATTGCTGATCGTGTGACCGTTGAGGTCGAGCACCACGTCCGAAGCGTTGATCTTGATGGCGGCGGTGGCACCGGTCAGATTGAGATTCAGGAAGTCCTGGTTGAGCACGTACACCCCGGGGGAGGAGATCGTGTAGGGCAGAGCAGTGATCTGGTATCCCAGCTTGGCCTCGCCCTGCTGCTGCGCTCGGACGGCCGGGCAAAAGCCAAACAGCCACACGAGCAGCACGGCCAACCACGCCTTCGTTCGGGGAGTCATAGAGTGGGAGGAAAGAGGCCGGGTCAGTTGTTGCCCGCATCCGTGCCGCCAAAGTAGGGGATGGTGACGCTGGCCGCGCACAGGTTGTCGCGGTACTTGCCCGAGCCGCCGCTGTTGAAGGCGATGCCGTAGTGTGCCCCGCCGATGCGGTTGTTCACCAACAGCGTGCCGGACCCTGTATCGGCGTAGATACCGACCGTCGGGTAGCTGGCCGGGTTGGTGCTCGTCAGTTCGCTCACGTCGCAGTCCAGTACGCTGTTGAAGTAAAAAAACGTTAAGAAGCCCACGCCGTTCGGCAAGAACGGTTGGCTGGAGCCGCCGATCTTGTAGGCTTGACAGTGGCGGATGATGCTGCCGTTGGCCGCCAGCGCCACCGCCGTGTAGGTGCAACCCAGAAAGCGGACGTTTTCCACCAGGTGTCCGTGGCTCGCGCTGGCGCTGCCGCCGGGGCTGCCGATGTAGATGCCGTAGGCATAGCCCCGGATCGTGCCGTTGCGCACCGTCAGCCGCGACGGCCCGTTGCAGGAGATCGCCGCGCAGGTCACCGCGTTGCCGATGGCTTCCCCGGAGATCGTGTGGCCGTTGAGGTCGATGGTCACCCCGTCGGTCTGGACGGTGATGGCGTCGATGTTGGTGCCAGGCGAGAAGTTCGCGTTGAGAAAGTATACGCCCGGGCTGGTGATCGTGTAGGGCAAGCTCGTGATCTGGTGGGTCGTGGAACCTCCCGTCGTGTCCGCCTGGGCCGTGGCGGCAAGGATCGTGGACGCGAGGAGAATCAGAACGAAGCGAGGCAGATGCATGGGCACCCCCCGCGCAGTCAAGGACCGCTCCGGGCTCGGATCAGGCGGACATGAGTCCATGGGAAGAAGGTGTGCAGGGTCGAAACGATGGGTTGAGCGCCGGTTTTTGGCCGCTCCGTTACTGGTTGTTGCCCGCGTCGGTCATTGACGTGTAAGCCGCCTCGTACCTGTGAACGATGTCATCGGTGGACAGGTTGTCGCGGTACTTGCCCGGGCTATAGACAAAGTAGCAGTTGTAGTCGGATCCGCTCATGCGGTTATTGACCACCAAGGCGTTGGATGCACTGGCCAGATAGATGCAGATCGCACCGCCCCACGGACCCCAGGTCAGCGTGGTCACGTCGTAGTCGCTGACCACGGAGTAGCTGCCCGTCCCCCCGGCGATGCCAAACGAGTAAGGAATTACGCCGGGCAGCGTCGAACCGCCAATGTTGCTGACGCGACAACGCCGCACGCGAGCCCCGTTCCCCGAGACGCTGATGCCGCAGTAGGTGATGGCCTGTGCGGCCAAGTCTTCGA
>CALMVM010000167.1:5520-19044 GCA_937873255.1 uncultured Verrucomicrobiota bacterium
GCGTGTTGTCGCCCCAGCAATCCAGGCCATAGAGAAAACCGGTGAGGGTGCCGTTGCGCACGGTGACGTTATTGGCGTTGGTGTAGATGCCGATGGTGCCGTTGTCGTTCGTGTAAAGCTGGCTGATCGTGTGGCCGTTGAGATCCAGGGTCACGTTGGGGGCTGTGATGCTGATGGCGTAGGCGATGTCCACATTGATGGAAAGGTCTCCCTTGAGATAGTAAGTGCCTGAGGCCGTGATCTGGTAAGGCAGGCTGGTGATCTCGGTGGCACCGGAGCCGGCGGTGGTTTCGGCGTGGGCATCATGTGCCCGCCAGGTCACTGCCACCATGATCCAGGCAAGCAGCGCCAAGGGCAGCCGACCACGCCGAGGCGCACGCTGAGACCGGGAAACTGCGGTGATGAACAAAGGCCCATGGAAGAGGTTGGCAGAAGCGTTGCCGTGGTTGCTGAGAGCGAAATTTCAGTGGTTGTTGCCCGCATCGACGCCTGCGCCCACGTAGGCGATGTTGATGCACGCCGAGCAAAGATTGTCCCGGTATTTGGCGGTCGCGCTGCTCACGTAGATCCCGTAGTTGCATTGGGCGACCCGGTTGTTGACGATCTGTCCGTTCTCGCCCCCGTAGGCAATCCCGATGACTTGGCCGCCGGGCCGGGGGGCGAATCCAAGCAGGTCGCAGTCGACCACCCGCAGGTTGTTGCCTGTCGCCACGATGCCGTAGGCCGAGGTGTCGACCACGCCGGTGCTCCCGCCAGTGTCGAGGACGCGGCAGCCTCTGACGAGAGTGTTGGCAGCGACGGAATAGATCCCGATGTAGGTGATGCCGATCCCGGCGGTGTTTTCGATGCGTGTGTTGGTACCCGAGGTGAACACGCCGTAAGCAAAACCGGTGAGCTGTCCGTTGATGATCGAGACGTTGTTACCTATGACGTTAATGGCCGTGCTGGAACTGCTCAGGCCGCTCGAATCGGTCAGGGTGTGGCCGTTGAAGTCCAAGGTGACGTTGTTGGCGCTGACGGTGATGGCGGTCTGGTTGCTGACCGAAAGGCCATCGACAGCCACGTAGTAGGTGCCCGGACTCGTAATAGGATAAGGCAGGCTGGTGATGGCCGTGGCTCCCGAGGAAGCGGTCGTTTCCGCCAGGCAAGAAACTCTCGCGCAAAGCACGAGGAGGATCGTCAGCAGGGCGAAAAGACAAGAGCGGACAGAGGCACGCGAGGAAAGCAAAGCGGCGTTCATGACTTCGGGGAGACAGCAACGCTGGGCGGACGGGGAAAGCGACCGTCAGTACATCTGATCTACGATGGGGTCGTCAAGAAAAGCGGCGACGGATTACAAATTCCGACAAACCTTTGTGTGCCTTGCGGCATGATATTACTGAGGTGGTACAACGCCGGAGTCCGAAGGTGCAAGGGAGTAAGGGGTTTCCGCTTGCTGAGGATTTGAGGAGTCGCGCTATTCACCGCCAGAATCGCTATCGACGGCAGCAGCGTTTGCTTCCCTGCTTCGTTTGATCCTCTTTTTGCGTGTAGCCAAGGGCGGCTCTGAACTCAGGCTCGTCGTACGAGAGGGGTCCACGGCATCTTCGGTGTCCGTGAAGAGATCTTTTTGACGCTTGCGCCCGCGCAGTTGAAACCAGCGGTTCAGAGCCTCCTTGCTCCACAGACACGCGGCTACCATCAGTAACCCGCGCGAGAGCCCCTGCTCGCCGACCGGTTCTCGCGCCGCACCGCGCAGATTGAGCGTCTCGCGACGGCAAAAGGTATTACTGACGCCAAGCAAAAAGACGCGCTCGGAGCGGCGAGCCGGGCAGGCAAGCGGCGGGGACTGACGACTGCCGACCTCCAAGCCGCTTGGGCGGCGCGGCTGACGCCGGAAGAAAAGGCGCAGATTTTATCCATCGGCAAAGCGGCGAGGCCCGGTTTTCGCCAGCAGTCGATCACCTCGGAGCGGGCACTGGACGAAGCCTGCGAGAAACTCTTCGCCAAAAACGCCGTCGCCGACACGAAGCGCGTCGTCGCGGAGGCGTTGCGCTTCGGCGTGGGGCAGGTAAGGCCGGAGGCCGTCTGGCAGGCGCTTGGAAAGCGCGACATGGTGGTGCGTCGTGTCGGTGCCGATTTCCTGTGCACGTCGGTCAACGTGCTGGCGGAAGAGGTTTCACTCATCAACTTCGTGCGCACGGGACGCGACCAGCACGCACCGCTCGCCTCGCGGCACTTCAAACTCGGCAACCCGAAACTCTCGGCGGAGCAGCAGACGGCGGTGCGCCACATTCTCGGCAGTCAAGATCAGGTGATCGGCTTGCGCGGCGGCGCGGGGGTCGGCAAAACCACGTCAATGCAAGAGGTAGTCGCGCAGATCCAAGCGAGCGGACAACGGGTCTTTGCCTTCGCGCCGTCTGCCTCAGCTTCGCGCGACACTTTGCGAGAGGCCGGTTTAGCCGATGCGGAGACGGTTGCCCATCATCCAGGGTTGGATGGGGAACGCCGATGCCTCGACGACAGCGATTTACCTTGCGGTGAAGGATGACGAGGAGCGCGCTTTGATCGAAAAAACGTGGTGAAGGCGGGCCATAAAAGCTTGCCCATGAACTCGATTCCTGAGACGCTGTTTGAAACAGAATTCCAGCATTCTGTTTCAAGTGTGATTTTTGAGCATGGCAGAAAAAGAACATTTTGCTCGCATGGCGTTCTCACCCGCCGAATTCGCGGCACTGTTTGGCAAGTCGCAGACTTGGGGTTATCGACAAATTTACGCTGGCAAAGTCAAAGCGATTACTGAACACGGCCGCATCCTTATCCCGGCAGCAGAAGCCGACGCCATCTTGAAGACCGCTGGAATTTATGATGGTGCCAAACCGAGGTCGGTTAGGACGAAAAGCGAGATGCAGAGCCTCGCGCCCCGGTTGACGAACGCTTGGCAGTCGTTTTTGACTGCTCGTCGTCAATCGCAGCAGTCCAAGATTTCGCCGCACGCGGCGGTTGGCGAGAAGAAGTGGCCTTCTTCTCCGTTTGCTCGTCGAGCCGCAATGGCGCGTCTATCGAAACCGGGTCGCTGACTTCTGGCGGATTTACTGGCGCAAAAGTCACTTTCTGTGCTTGGGCAACGCTATGCTCGCGCCGCAGATGTCCATAAGTGCGCATGGCGAGAGCGCCCCCGTCTTTGTGCCCGAGCCAGCGCGACACAGTGGGAATATCCACGCCGCTTTCGATGCTGACGGTTGCAAAGAAGTGTCGAAGATCGTGGTGCGTGATTCGCGTCATCCCAATTTTTTTGGCCGCTCGGCTCATCGATTTCTGTGAGTGACGCACTAAAAATACTTTTGCAGAGCCCGGCTCGTCGCCCCGTCCAGTCCGCATATTTTTGAGAAGTTCACGTGCTTGCGGGATCGTTGGGACACGTCGAACTTCACCGTTTTTTGTTCCTTCTTCGGGATCACCTTTCACGAAGATTTCGCCAGCTTCAAAATCCAAATCTCGCCACTCGATTTGAGCAGCTTCCGAAATTCGGCAGCCGGTAAAGGCTAGCCCCTGCACAAAATCAGCACAGTTTTGGGAATCTCGGCTGTGAGCTGAGCGCATTTCCGCAACGAATGCGGCAAACTGCGACCGGGTTGAGAGTTCGAGCCGTTTTGGTCTCACGGTTTTGCGATCCAGCCCCGTCGCCGGATTTGAATAAACGACACCGTTTTCAATCGCAATATCGATTACATGCTTCACCAGCGACAACGTGTTGTTGTAACGGGTTGAACTGGCAATCTTTGCGTACCGCGCCGCCCAATCACGGCAGACATTGCCCGTGATCCGCTTAATCTCCATCGCAGCCACTTCCGGCCAGTGCTTGAAGAGTGCAGCAAGCGTCTGCGCCCAATACACTCGCGTCCGCCGCTTGATGCCTACGTTTTTTTCGATCCGCTGCATGTGGAGTGCGGCAGCTTGCGCGAAAGTCATCTTGGCGTCTGACGGGTCGATATCCTTGCTCTTATGAATGCGATGCTCTTTCTGGATGATTGCAAGGCGAGCTTCGGCAACGGAAAAATGTGAGGTCTTGAGCGACTTCCAAATCTCCTTGCCATTTTGGTAGAGGCGCGCATAGTAGCGGCCTGATTTGTGGCGGACCAAGTTTTGGACACGCGTTTTTTCCCAAGTTTTCACGGCTGCTTTCTCCTTAAAAGGTTCAACCGTAGAAAACGACCGCGAAAAATGCAAGTTTGAACGTCGATCCTTGCCCCTTTCTCCTCTAGAAACGCCAACGTAGCACAGCGGTAGTGCAGCTGATTCGTAATCAGCAGGTCATGGGTTCGAATCCCATCGTTGGCTCTCTCAACGCGAAGAGTTTGCAGATGAAACTACTGAAGAATAGATTTTCGGTAGGTCAATTGTAGGCCAATTCCTGCTGGCGCTGGTCTGGTGACATCCGTCGCAACGGAATGCTGCCCCGCTCACCCCTTGATCTGTCCTGATCCTTCAGATAACCCGTATCGACGCGTGTTGGGCATCCACAGAGCCGCCCCCAAGGTGACCAGGGTCATCAGCGCCACATAATAAAAGAACAAGCTCTCCCGGCCAGCATCCTTCAGGTACAGCGCGACGTATTCCGCCGTCCCACCAAACAACGCGTTGGCCACGGTGTAGGGCAGTCCCACGCTCAGCGCGCGCACCTCCGGCGGGAACAACTCGGCTTTTACCACGCCGCTGATGGGAGGTGTAAAAACACCCGATGAGCAGGCTCCCCGCCATCAGAGCGAACACGGCCGGCGAATCGTGACTCAGCTTCGGCAGCGCCGTCATGATTGGCACGATGCGCAGAACGACGCTGCCGCCGAAGATGAGCATGTTGCTCCTGCGGCCGACCGGTCGGACAGCGTGCCCAACAGGGGCTGCGCCAGCACGAAGACCAACAGCGCGTCGGTCGTGAGGTTGGTCGCGGTCTTCGGGTCCAGCCCGACGCTGTTGACTAGGTATTTCTGCATGTAGGTCGTCGTCGTGTAGAAGTACAGCGAGCCGCCTATGGTGAAAGCCAGCGTGATGAGCAGCCCGCGTTTGTGGTCGAGCAGGGCGCGCAGCGAACCGGTCTTGCGGTGCATCAGGGTCTCAACCTTGGCGGTCTCCGCCAGCGTGCGGCGCAGGCCCAGCGCCACCAGCGACGCCACCGCGCCGACGGCAAAGGGAATGCGCCAGCCCCAGGCCTTGAGGTCGGCAGGCGTGAGCACCTGTTGCAAGACCATGACCACGCCCGAAGCGAGCAGTTGGCCGCCGCTGAGCGTGACGTACTGGAAGGACGAGAAGAAGCCGCGCCGCTCCTGACCGGCGACCTCGCTCATGTACGTCGCTGCCGTGCCGTACTCACCGCCCACCGGAAGCTCCTGGATGAGCCGTGCGAGCAGCAGCAGCGCGGGAGCCCATTCGCCGACGGACTGGTGGGTGCGCAGGCAGGCGATCAAGAGCGAGCCGAAGCACATGGTCATCAGTCCCCCTGCCTTCATGACGGATTCACACTTTTCAAGGGAGCCGATAACCGCTTCCAGTAGATCATCCTCCTGGCCACAGGCCAGTCAATCTTTCCCCGGCGATGCGATCCCATTCGGCGGAACGGCAAACGAGCACGACTCTCAAACGCTCCGGCGGTTCGTGCTTGATCAGCTCACAAAAGGCCCGGACAAATTCGGGCACCTTGCGCAGTCCTTCATCGATCCCCTCAATGATTAGCGTGACGTTGCCATTCTGTGCGTGAGCTTGCTTCCAAGGCTGGCTGTCGACGGTTAGTGATTTGAGCACCTCGACGTTGGGAACGCTTCGGCAGTGAAGCTTGAGCAGGCAATCCGGTGGTTTGGTCTCCCGGCGCAGCGGTCCGAGGCCCGCGTTGATAGCGATGGTCTTGCCCATTCCCGGACGCCCCAGCAACACAACGCATCGTTTGGCGAGAAGTTCTTCGATGGTTTGAACCCGTGGGTTATGCGCCCTGCTCCATTTTTGTCCGGGTCGGGAAGAAATCCGCGTCCATCTTCCCCGTAGTAAATTTGCTCGTTCCAAGGAGACCAGAACTGACGCCATTCCAGTACCTTCCCGGAGATCGAGCCGCTCATTCTGAAGAGCGTGCGCAAATGGATTTGTGCTGTCACCGATTTGTGACCGGCGTGTTTGCAGCGGAAAATGTGGGATGTCGTCCCGCGTCACCGCTCGCAACATCAGCCCATCTTTCCGGTCCTCCGCAAAAACCTTGACGCGCCGCAATTAGCCTGACAACAAAGGGTCCGAAAAGCACATGCCGATTGTTTATGTCCACGGTGTAGGAACGCGCTCGGAGAGGCAAGGTTATTCAGGAAACTGGGCAGCGATACAAACTTACCTGACACGCTACATCCTGCCGATCATTTCCTCCTCGCCTGCTCCTGAGCGTGTGACCGCCGCCTACTGGGGAGATTTAGGTGCGAGCTACCTTTTCGGACGGCGTTCGCGCCCGCGCAGTCCGCTCCTGGGCATGGGTGCAACTGACGAACTCTCCGAAGCACAGCGCGCGATTCTCCTCGCGGGAAGTGAACCTGCCTTCTACGTCGCACCGGTCCCTGCGCCAGCACGGCCCTCACCGGGGCCGCTTCTGCCGGCTGGGCCGGTTCCCGGTTCGGAGCGTGCACCGGAGCCCCGCTTCCGCCTGCGCCAATTGGACGAGGATCAACTCAGCGATTTGCTCGTGGCAGAGATTCAAAACCTCGAGGGCGACCAGAATGTTGTCGCGGCTTCCGTCGCCGCCGATGCCGTCGCCCACACGCCCGGGTTGCGGGACCGATTGCACCAATGCCACAATCTCCGGGAAGAAATTGCGCTCGTCGAATCGCTGCTATCTGGAGAAATGGCTGCCGACGGTGCCGACGCACCGCTTCTGGCGCAGGGGGGCGGCGTGATCGGGCCGTTCCTCGCCCGCCTGCGTGACCGGATCAGGGAGACCGCCCTGCGGATCGACCAAGCCCCTGGCTTCCTGGCGTCGCGGTTGGCAGTGGAAGTTCGCCAGCCGTTGAACGATTTCATCACGGATTTCATTGGTGACGTGTTCACCTACCTGAGGCGGCGCGACGAGCCGCAGGAAAGCATCCCAACACGAATCATGGACACGTTGGCGACGGCCCGCGCCGGCTCCCCTCCCGAGGAACCCCTGATCGTCCTCAGCCACAGCATGGGAGGCCAGATCATCTACGATCTGGTCACGTACTATCTGCCCCAGAGCGAGGCACATCGGAGCCTGCGTGTCGATTTCTGGTGCGCCGCGGCTTCCCAGGTTGGCCTGTTTGCGGAAATGGGCCTTTTCCGAGCCGTACGGCCGAACGCTGGTGACGCGCCGGACCGCGAAAAAATTCCTTTCCCTGACCGCCATCACCTCGGCGGATGGTGGAATGTCTGGGATCATAACGATTTCATCAGTTATTCCTGCCGCGACATCGTCGCGGACGTGGACGACGAAGGGTTTAATAACGGCATGTCCCTCTTGGGTGCGCACAGCGGCTATCTTCAACGGCCGAGTTTTTACCGGCGGTTTGCCCGCAAGTTGCAAGTCGCCAAGAACGAAGGGTGGCATCGCCCATGAATCTCCAACTCGATCCCGCGATCCCCGGCCGCTGGATCAATCTGGATTGGCAGCCCGGCACTCCCGGCACGTTCGCGGTCGTCGTCGGCGTGAGCCGTTACCATCACCTCGACGACCAGACGCGGTTGGCTCTCGGGCCGCTCGCCGTTTCCGCCCTCACGGCAATCCGGTTTTTTGAGTGGCTGCGCGACTCCTACCGCCTGGCCGATTGCCCGCTGGCGGCTTGTCACCTGCTACTGTCCCCGACCGTGGAGGAGGCCGGCTTGGGCGGTCTTTTCACCCAGAACCCGTGCGAGCCAAGTTTCAACGGCTGCACAACGGCCATCGGCCAGTGGTTTCAGGACATGAAAAATCTCCCGGACGCTGCCGCGCGGGCGAGCCGTTCGTTTTTTTTCTTCAGCGGCCACGGGTTGGAAATCTACGAGGGGCAGCAAATTCTGCTGCCTTCGGACTACCTCGCTCCGCCGGCCAAAAGCGTGAATCTTGCCCTGAGCACGGACAATCTCACTCGCGGTTTGCGAGCGCTCCCGGTTTCCACGCATTTCTTCTTTCTCGACGCGTGCCGCTCCGATCACGACAGTCTGGACCATCTGGAGGCTGTGACCGGGACGGCGATCCTCAACGTGCGCAAACGCCGTTTCAACAACCCCGACGCCTACGTGCCGGTCCTGTACGCCACGGCTGGTACGGCTTGGCAGCCCCGCAAGTTGGAAGACCAACCGTCGGTCTTTGGCAGCGCGTTGCTTGACGGTCTGCACGCTCGGCCGGACTTCCGTCCGACGCGCGGCGAGAACGACACTTGGCAGGTCCAGCCGGAGCCGCTCCGCGGTTTTGTCAGGAAGAGGGTCAAGGACATCCTGCGCCGTTATGGGTCGGGCTACGTGCAGGATGTCAGGCTCTCCGAGTCGAGCGACGCACCCGTCACCGAGGTGGACTTCGATCCTCTCAGGCTCGATGCGGGGGAGATCGACGGCCTGGAGTTGGCGGCCACTCGCACCGGGCGCGCCGAGGGCATGAGTCCACCTAGCGAGAGGCGACTGATCGTCACTCCGGTCCGGCCGCGCGACCTCTCCGAAGCCAGCAGCCTGATCAAAAGCCGGTTCCTCGCCAAGGTTCTGACGGAAGGAGTGGCCGTCTACCATTTGCAGACCGGTTCGCGACGCAGCACGGCACGGGACTACAAATTGCACAACGTGGTCCGCTCGCGGCACGATGGCTCCGTGCGGCTGGAGATCGGCGTGCCCCCCAGTCCCATCATCCGGACCGCGCCGCCGGCCGGCAGCAGTTGGATCAACATCGACGACGGGGTGCGTCGATTCGGCTTTGTCCTGCCGAACGATCTCCGGCCGCCCATCTTCGCCGTCGAGGCAATTGAAGGAATCGCGGAAGGAAAACCGCAGATCACCCAACTGAGGATCTTCCTCGCGCGAAGCAACAAGGGTTTGCTCGGCCAGGCCGCGCGGCTGTGGAGCCGCTACGACCAGATCGGTCCATTGAACGCCGTGGCAAAAATCGACTTGCGCGGACTCGAAGACGCCCTTCGCTACAAGCTGGACTCGCCTCTCGCTGCATTGGTCGCGGGCACCGTCCTGCTGCGGGCGCGCGCTTGGAATCAATTGCACGACTGGCTGGGGAATCTGGCCGTTCTTTTCCCCGCGCTGCCCGACGGGCCGGTCCTTTGGAACGAGCAGTTGCTATCGAAAGAAAGGACAGACCCCGCCGACCGGCGCGTCGTCGAGGGACTTCTATCTCTGGAAAAGCGCGGACTTCCGTTCACAGCCGACGCCTTCGGCTACGCCGTGCGACAGGTACGCGATGCCCTAGAGGATGAAAATCTTTCCGGAGATCATCACGAACGTCTCTCCAACCTCCAGCACCGACTTGGCCAAGCCTTGCGATTTTTGCGATCCGGCGGTCTGTTCTGCGTTTTTGCCGGTCCGCCGCGCCTGCTACGCCGTCAACTGATCATGCGTTGGCGTTGATAAGCCGGTCCGGGAATTTTCTGCGACGATGAGAATCTCAGTGAAAGTCCAACGCGAGGGCACTCCGGCAGAGGGAGCAGGTGTCATGTTCGACCTGGTGCCCCTCGACGGCGGATCGTGGAAGCGCACCGAGCACATCTGGGCCGATTCTGCGGGGATGGCGTATTGCGAGTACGACGAGGGCAAATACAGAGTGCGCCTCGTGACCATCTGCGCGCTCGATCACTGGCAGGTCCGGGTGCGCGAACCGGAGAGCTTTGAATCGGTCAGTCTTGAGCGTTTACCCAAGGACGGCCCGCTCGGATGGTGGCACCGTGCCATCGGCATTAACCGATTTGACGCAGGCCGGGGGTGTGGCATCCATATCGGAGTGATCGACACGGGCATCAACCCCCATCGGGCGCTGGAGCACGTACGCGACCTTGGTTCCGTGGAGGAGATGACCCATCGCCCCATGGAATCCGGCGACATTTGGGGACACGGAACCCATGTCTGCGGCATCATCTGCGCCCGGCCGCCCATGCCGGGGGAATTCGGCGGCATCGCCCCCGGCGCGACGCTGTCCTCGATCCGCGTGGCGTCCGGCTCGTCCGACGGTGATGAACTCCTCCCGCAGGACGGCGTGGCAGAAGCCATTGAGATGCTGGTCGAGGACCACGGCGTGGACCTGATCAACATCAGCATGGGGATGGTGTCCGCGAGCGCGGTGCTCGAAGCCCGCATCGCCGGGGCGTTCGAGAAAGGCGTTTTGTGCATCTGCGCCGCCGGCAACGACGGCAGGGCCGGCGTGCATTACCCCGCCGCTTGTTCCCGGGCTGTGGCCGTCTCTGCCGTGGGCAGGTATCAATACGGACCGGAACCCAACGAGTACCGCCCTACCGAGCCGGAAAAGCTGGCAGCGGGAGATTATTTTTTCGCGGCTAGCAGCAACTTCGGTCCCGGTATCGCTTGTTGCGCGCCGGGGGTGCGGATCATTTCCACCGCTTGGAGTGACCAGGAGAGCTATGTCGAAATGACAGGCACTTCGATGGCCAGCCCCGCTGCGTGCGCTGCCCTGGCCTGCCTGCTAGCGGAAGACCCCGTTTTCCGTTCCATGGACCGGACGGCCGCCCGTGCCGACCACGCGCGAAAGGTGCTGGAAAATGCCTGCCGCCCTACCGGGCTGTCCGATCGATACGAGGGGCGCGGACTTGTCCAAGCATTTTCGCCAGGCCCACCACCTGCTTGATTTTACCGTTGTTTTGTGGTTGCTTAGCTCCCCCATTTTACCCGAGGATTCGCCCTTTATGCAGAACCGGACTTACGTCATCGCCCGCAAGTGCGCGCAGTCGGCCGCCGAATGGAAGGCTGTGGTCGGGAAGCTCCTCGCCATTTCTGGCGTCGAGATTAGCGCCCGAGGACGCAGTCAGGTGAAGGTGGAGATCGACGCGCGGACATACAAGAAAATTGCGCAGCAGATCGGTGACGAATGCATCATCGAACCGCGCATGTACCTCAAACCGGCCTAGATGGTCCCCGCACGATGGTGGGGAGGGGCGAACCGTCGCCGCCGTGCGATTCCCCCGGCCGCCATTTTGCGGGGGGCTCGTGATGGATGGTTCTCGGGGTCTGGTTACTAGTGGTCCTTATAAACGAACGTTGAGTCGAAACGTTCTGTCCGGGCGCGCTGGCAAGCATGAGCTTCACGCCGAACACTCCGTCGGCGATGTCACTGGGCCGCGATCGGAAGCGCACGGTGATCCGGGCCTTGCCCTTGGTCGATTTGGCTGGCAGATCGTAGACCTGATTGAAGAAATCACCGGGACGGTTGGTCAACAGACGTTGGCTGGTCAACGGCTGGTCGTCGACTAGCAGATCGAACCGGCGCTCGTGCCAGACCCCGCCCCAGTAGGTCACGACGAGCGCGACTGGTTCCTCGGTGTTCACCGCCATTTCATAGGAAAACCAGCCGCCGCCGCGCGCAAGGCGGCACCTGCGATCCGCGAAATCCTCGATCTCACTTCTCTCCGCACGCAGGGCGTGCTCCACCTTGGGCTGCTGGTAGCCGGGCGTCACCTGGTCGAGGGCGGCCGCGTCCTGGCGCATACGCTCGATTAGCTCGGCGCGAATCTCGCCTTGGCGGCGTTGCCATTCGTCCGCGCTCAGCGGCGACCCCGCCACGGTGTACCTCAACCGGCAGTACCTGCTCAAGGCTCTCGGCTTCGGACTGCGCCGGATCGGTGTGCAGGAGCCTTTGAAGCCCCTGCGCTTCAGCGACGGCGGCAGCCGCCAGATGATCGTCATGCCAGTGCGGGTGGACGCCAACCCGCCCACGCCGAAACCCGCTGCCCTAGTCCCTGCGCCGGTCAGCCCCGTCACCCCTGCCGCTGCGTCCACCGACGCCGCGCCGGATCAACCCACCACCCTCAATCCCAACCCACAACCACCAACCGAAGGGAACAACACATCCATGCAGAACGGAACCAGCAACCAAGCCAACGGCAACGGGCACCAACCCGCTGTCGTCCACGAAAGCGCCTCGCCCGAGGAAAAGCCCAGCTTGGAGCAGGCGCTCGACCAGATCGAGAGCCTCAAGGCCAGCCTGCGGGCGGCCGTCGGCAGCCTCAACAATCTGATCGACATCGTGCGCCAAGCGCAGCGCGAGCGCCGGGTCAGCGAGCGCGAGGGTGCGGGGACGGTGACGGGTTTCTTCGAGCGCGATGGGCCGTTGCGCGGGGAAAAGACGGTCCTGCCGTGCCGGGGCGACGGGCCGCGCGTGTTCAGGACGCGCCGCGCCCTGTACCGCTTCAACGAGGGTACGGGGGAATTTGCGGGGTTGGCGGGGTACCGTAGAGCTTTTTTCCAGCGCGACACGCTGTATCAATTGGATGCATCGCAGCTCGCGTAAATGGGCTTGCTCGGGTTTGAGTTGGTCAGCTTGAAAAAATCCGCAAACCTTTTTCGCAATGGTCACGAGCTTGAGCGAGCAGCCAAATCCTGCGCGTCTCGGCTGCGCGGACGAAATAAGGGATATCGCTCATCGGGGAGCGCGCGCGCCCGGAGAGGGAAACTTTAAGCGGGAAGTGGTAACCCGAGTGACGTACACGGACGGAGATTCGTTTGTTGGATGATCCGGCTTGCCGTAGATGAATGCGGGTAATATGCCTAACAGGTTGCGCCGCGACGGTGATGGCACTCCGTGGAATCCACAAAATGCTCCTCGATAAAACCCAATCACCACATCAGCGGACGAAGCTGCCGAAGCATGGCCGTAAAGCCAATCTTGCCTACGCAGGAGCGTTGTATCGACGAGGGCATTACCACGCGGATCGAACATTTCGCAAAGGATGTCACTAGCCTCGACAGGCGATGCCAGAACCAGAGAAATATTGGAAAACTGTCACGCGTTCCCATTTTCAATGGGAGCAGGAGGCGCTGGATTTTATCCACGAACGGTTTCCCGCGCAGGACAACTACCGCGCGTGGTCAAATTTCGAGTTCATCGCAGACGATGGTTCCATTAACGAGGCTGACCTCCTCATTGCCTGCCCGCAAGGGGTCTTCCTAGTCGAGATCAAGAGCCATCCAGGAAAGTTGTCGGGCGACGCTGGGGAGTGGACCTGGAACTTCGAAGGCCGCAACAGAACCGTCGAAAGTCCCGTTATCCTCACGAATCGAAAATGCAAGCGGCTCAAGAGCCTCCTATCCCGACAGAAATCGTTCAAAAAGGAGCGCGTTCCCTTCATTGAGCCACTCGTCTTCGTTTCCCATCCGAACGTTTCCTCCTCATTGACCGGAACCGCCGAGCATTACGTCCGGCTGCGGGATACCGAACGCCGGCCGGGGATCATGGCGGCGATCCGCCAACGTGACTGTCCCGGCCTCAAGCAGTTCGAGCATCAGGTTGTCGACCGGCCTCAGATCAGGGCGCTTGACGTGACTTCGCTTTTTCGAGCCGGGTGCTGAGTTAGTCTGGGGTGCCAA
>CALMVM010000168.1 GCA_937873255.1 uncultured Verrucomicrobiota bacterium
AAACACGCCTCGGGCTAACTCTCCCTGTGGCTCGGAAAAGTGGGTCTCGTCAGATCATTATCCTAACTACACGCGCTGGAGTTGGCTGGTTTTCTTGATGAACTGGGGAAGGCTTCTTCTGGGTTACCCTGCTTATATCACTGCGATTCCCGTGCTGGGTTTCCGGCAGGGCAACGCGCGCGAGCGGTTGGGTATCCTGGCCGAAGTGACGCTGGCCGTACTGTTCCTCTTCGCGTTGTCGCGGCTGCCGTTCTTCGTGTTCGTGCACGCGTGGCTTGTGCCGATGCTCTTTATCAACACGTTCGTGAACATCCGCGGCATGAGCCAGCACACCCTCCTCGAAGAACACCACGATGACCCCGTGCGGGGGACGCGCACCATCCTGACCAACCGGGTGGTGACGTTCTTCATGTGCAACGAGAACTACCATCTCGAACACCATCTCCACCCGGGCGTGCCGTGGTATCATCTGCCGCGCATCCACCGGGAATTATGCGATGAACTCACCGCGCGCGGCGCGCCGTTCATTCCGTCGTACTTTGCGTTCGTGCGCGAGTTCGTGGCGGGCAGCTTCCGCCGCAGTCCGCTCGGTTCCCGCGATGCCGCCGGCCGGAGGTAAAAACCTGTCGCCTTCGCCAAAGCCCTCCTTCATTTTCCGCCCGCCGGAAGCGGCTTTTGCCCTGATCGGGGTCGGTGCGGCCGTGGTGTTGCTGGCGCGCGCGGGTGGGTCCGTGCCGGCGAGCCGGGAAATGGCGGGCGGCACGGTAGTTTATCTGTCGTTGCTGTGTTCGGCATGGCGATGGCCGATCATGGCTGACGCCAGGGTCCGACTCGGTATCAACTATCTCTGCGCGATCTGGCTCTACGGAGCCACGAGCCGCGTCACGCTCGCGCTGGGCAGTCCCGCCTGGGACGAAACTTTGCTCGGGGAAGATCGTCGCTGGTTTGGCGAAACGCCTTCCGTCGGATTACAGACCTACGCTCCTCCATGGCTCACGGATGTCATGAGCGCCTGCTATGCATTCTATCATTTCTACCTCCACGGGATGCTGATCGTGGTGATGTTCACGGGTTCGTCGAGGGCGGCACGGCATTTCGGCGACTGTCTGTATGCGGGCTTTGCGGTGGGATTTGTTGGTTACTTGCTCGTGCCCGCGCTCGGACCAGGCGCGGCGTTTCCATCCCTTTACGATCACCCGCTGGCCGGAGGTACAGCGACTTGGCTGAACGCGTGGCTCATCGGCAAAGGGGCGGCGGTTTACGGCACGTTTCCGAGGCTGCACGTGCTCATCACCGCGATCCTGCTCGATCACGATTGGCGTCGGTGCCGCCGCCGGTTCTGGTGGGTCCTGGGACCATGCCTGGGGCTGCTGGCGTCGACGCTTTATCTTCGTTATCATTACGCCGCGGATCTGCTCGCCGGGTTTGCCGTTTTCGCCGTGTGGCGTGCGAAAATCCTGCGCTGGAGTCCGTCTCCGCCATGAAGCCCGCTGATCCCTGGACGCGTGACGCCGCCCGGCTCCCCTTGGCCTTTGCCCAGGTCCGCGAGGACCCGCAGATCGACGCCGCATTGCTGGAGGGGCTCGGCGGCAAAGCGCGGGTGGTGATGATCGCTTCCGGCGGCGACACGGCGGCCCTGCTCGCGGCGCGGGAGTTGTCGGCGCGGCTGCATCTCGTCGATGCCAACCCGGCGCAACTCGCCCTGACCCGGCTGAAGCTGCATCTCTTGCGGCACGCCGGGCCGGATGCACGCGCCGCCTTGCTCGGCCACCGTTTTCTGTTGCCGGTCGAGCGCTCCCGCCGGTTGGCGGCTCTATGCGGCGAACTGGCCTTGCCGGTGACCGTGTTCGGGCCGGCGGATTTTGTCGCGGAGGCGGGGCCAGATGATGCCGGGCGTTACGAGGTCCTCTTTCATCATCTGCGGGAACACCTTGCCGCGCACCGCGCCGAAATCGCGGCACTGATGAACATGGACGACCCCGCCGGGCAAGCGCGCCGCGTGGCCCCCGGCACCGCGTTGCGGCTGGCGCTCGACCGGGCGTTCGACACGGTCATGCGCCTGGAAAACCTCGTGGCGCTTTTCGGGGCGGAGGCCACGCAAAACCCGCTTCAGAGTTTCCCCGCCACTTTGCCGAGCGCACTTTTCACGCGCTCGCCACGTTTCCGGCGCGGACGAATCCCTTCCTCACGCAACTTCTCCTGGACCATCCCACCACCGCCGGTTTTCCCGACTGGCTGCTCGCACCCGCACCGTCGCGCTGGCCGGAAATCGTCTACACCCACGCGCCGATGGTAGATGCCCTGCGCACGCTGCCGGAGGCGGGAACGGATTTCGTCCACCTCTCGAACATCATCGACTGGCTCTCCCCGGAAGCGGCCGGCGAAACCCTCGCGCTGGCTTGGAGGGCGCTGCGGCCAGGCGGCGTGGTGGTCGTCCGCCAGCTCAATTCCAGCCTGGACATTCCGCCGCTCGGTCCGCGTTTTGCCTGGCTGGGCGGCCTCGCGGCGTTATGGCACCGGCGCGACCGCAGCTTTTTCTACCGTGCGTTGCACGTCGGGCACAGACTTTGACCATGAATATCCACCGTTTCGAGGAAGCACCCCCCGCCGGGGTTGCCTCGGCGCTGGAGCGGTTCGAGCGCCAGTTCACCTATCCGCTCGGCGTCGGACGAAGTTTCCACATCGCGCACGGTGAGGATTACCCGCGTTTTTTCCGGGCCATCGGCGGGGCAGGGGCGGGGGCGAGCTTCGTGGCGGAGGGCGACGATGGAGAAATCCTCGGCACGCTGGGTGTGGCGTTGCGGCCCGTGCAACTGCCCGGCGGCGAAGTGATCGCCAGCGCCTACCTCGGCGACCTGAAGACGACCCCGGACCCACGACGTGCGCGCACGCTCGTCGCGCTGGCGGCCAGGGCGTACGCGTGGGGACGCGGTCGCGGGGCGGTGGCGGCGTACGGCGTGGTGATGGATGGAACCCCGCGCTCGCCTTCGACGTACAGCGGACGCTTCGGCATCCCGGCCTTCGGCGTGATCGGCCGCGTGTGCGTGCTGCGGCTGCCGGTCCCCGAAAACAGCGGAGAGGAAGACGCCGCCTATGGGTCTGGCGGCGAGGCCCTGGAGACCCGCTATCGGGTGCTCGGTGCGGGGCACTTCGCCCCGTTGGGGGGCGGCGCGGAGTGGCGTTCCAGCCGCGCGCCGATCTTCCTGGTGGCACCCGACGGCTGTGCCTGCGGCATGCTGGAAGACACCCACTCGACGTGTTCCCGCAGGTCAAACCGTCCTGTCGTCTTCGAGGAATTTCCCTGGATTGAGAATCGCCCGGGGATCGAGGGCGGCTTTCAACCGCCGGTGCAGTGCGCGGTTTTCCGCCGAGACCGCGTGGGGCCACCACCGACGCTTCGCCAGGCCGATGCCGTGCTCGCCCGTGATCGCTCCGCCCCAGGCGATGATCTGAGAAAAAAGCTCGTCCAGCGCCTCTTCGGCGCGTGCCCGAACGGCGGGTTGATCGTAGTCGGCAACCATCAAGTTCACATGGATGTTGCCGTCGCCCGCATGGCCGAAACAGGCCACCGCAATGCCGTGCCGCCGCTGAAGTTCGGCCCCGAAATCAATCAGGTCCACCAGCCGCCCGCGCGGCACGACCACATCCTCGTTGA
>CALMVM010000169.1:0-11358 GCA_937873255.1 uncultured Verrucomicrobiota bacterium
GGCGCTGTACGAGAAGCTCCAGATTTCCTCGCGCGCCGAACTCGAAGCCGCCGAGCAGGCTGCGAACGTGCGTCACGAGCAGGCGCGCGCGGCGCGCGAGACCCTCGGTCGTCAGGCCAAGAAAGCCCGCGAAGCCGCGCACGAGGCGTCGGCATCCCACGAGGGGAACGAGCGCGCGGCGATCAAACTGCGCGCCGATTCCGAAAGCCTCGCGCGGCAGTCCGCCCAACTCCACGCGCGTCATCCCGAAGGTTTGCCGCCCGCGCTCGACGCGGCGCTGTTCGCGTACGCGGAAACGAAGTTCGCCTTGCAAAAGGCGCAGGAAAAACTCCCGCCCGACGCCGCCACCCTCGGCGAACGCAACCGTCGCGCCGCCGCCGCCGCCGCGCAGGTACTCGGCGAACTCGACGCCAAACGCCGCGCGCGCGACGAGATTCGCGGCCGTTTGGAGTGGCTAGGCTCCCAGGCGCTCTACGCGCGCGAAACCGACCTCTTGGCCGAACAGGCCGCGCTGACCGTCCAGGCCGATCACGCCCGCGCCCGCAGCCGCGCCGCCCGGCTCGTCCACGACCTGATCGAACGCCGCAAGCAGGCCGCCACACGCACCGTGCTCGGACCGTTGCAGGAGCGCCTCGGCGCGCGGTTCGCGCAGGTCAGCGGCGAGCGAGAACGCCAGATTCACCTCGACGAATCCCTCAACATCCGCGGCCTCGGCCGCAAAGCGGACGACCTCGTCGCCTTCGACGATCTATCTCAAGGCGCGAAGGAACAGCTTCTCCTCTGCCTGCGCTTGGCGGTCGCGGAGGAACTCGCCGCCGCGCCGGGAGGTGGCCGCCAGTCGCTGGTGCTCGACGATGTGCTCGTCAACACGGACGCCGAGCGTCAGCGCCGCGTGCTCGACGTGCTTTCGGCCGCCGCCGGCGGGGGGTTGCAGATTCTCGTCTGCACCTGTCACCCCGAGCGTTACCGGGGTGTCGGGGAAGTCGTGAAATTGCGTCGGGGCTGATTCCCACCCCTTGCCGGCATCGCGTCCCGCCTCTACCAAGACGAACGATGAACTGGCTGACTGATCCCGAGTCCTGGGTGGCATTACTGACGCTGCTTTCCCTGGAGATCGTCCTCGGCATCGACAACATCATTTTCATCGCCATCCTCACGGCGAAACTCCCCGCCGATCAACAAGGCCGCGCCCGCACGGTCGGGCTGGCTCTGGCGATGATCACGCGCCTGGCGTTGCTTTGTTCGGTGGCGTGGCTGACGCGCCTGACGCAACCGCTGTTCGCCGTCTTCGGCAAGGGATTCGCCGGACGCGACCTGATCTTTCTCGTCGGCGGACTGTTCCTTTTGACCAAAACCACCCGCGAAATCCACGCGAGGATCGAGGGCGAGGACGACGTGCCGGGCGGCCTGCGCGCTGGACCTTCCTTCGGCTCGATCCTCGTGCAGATCATGTTGCTCGACATGGTGTTCTCGCTGGACTCGATCATCACCGCCGTCGGCATGGTGGACGAGATTCCCATCATGGTCGCCGCCGTGGTCCTGGCGGTCGGCGTGATGATGTTTGCTTCGGGCGGCATCAGCCGGTTCGTCGAGCGCCATCCCACGATCAAGATGCTCGCGCTCAGTTTTCTGCTCCTCATCGGCGTGACGCTCATCGCCGAGGGCTGGGGCCAGCACGTCTCCAAGGGCTACATTTATTTCGCCATGGGTTTCTCGCTGTTCGTCGAGTTCTTGAACCAACGCCAGCGCAAACGGGCCGCGTCGCGCCCACCTTCGCGCGATGACGACCGGGATTAAGCCTCGCGGGTGCGGAAAATCTCGTCCTCACCGTTGGCGTACACCCAGGCGCGGTTGAGTCGGAGCATCCCCGGGACTACCAAGGCGGGCAGCCACCAGTCGGAACGCGTCATCCAGCGGTAGTCGTAGGACACCCGCGTTTGCGAGGCCTGCTTGCGCATGTCGTTGCCGACGAAAGAATGGTTGCACCCCGCGTGCACCTCGCGCGTCGGCTCGAAGGGCGCGATTTCCAGGAAATCGCAGACCCTCGCAAAGCTCGCGCGCAAACGCAGACACAACTCCTCGTATCCGAGCTGACGGCACGGCAAGCCGGTCTTGCGCAAGGCGTCGGCGATGCGCCGATTTTCGCGCCTCCAACGCAACGCCGCTTCCAGCGCGAGAAAAATGCGGGGACGCCGAAGTGCTTTCTTGCGCAACTTCAGATCGACGATGGAAACAATCGCCGACCGAAAGTCCCGCGCGAGGAATAGTACGTGCGGGTCGAGTTCGGGTTCGCTGACCAGTTCCGCGAGGGTCTCGTGGATTTGTCCCGCGTCCACCGCCAGGACATTCGGACCGAATACGCGCGCGAAAACGTCGAGTGCCACGCGGTAACGCTCCACAATGTTCTGCGGCGGGTGCGCGCGCGCTTCGTCGAGCACCTCCTTCCAATAAAGACATCGGCCGACTTGTTCGCCGCAACTGCATGCTTGCGCGGCGACTTCATCCGGATCGCGTTCGATCCAGCGCATGACCGCGTCGATTCCGCCGACGCCGATCATCTCCGGGTGTTGACCCAAGAGGAGATTCAGCAGCGTGGAACCACTGTGAGGCAGCGATGCAACGTAGACGAATTTTTTGCGCACGGAATGAGTAGAAAAACCGTTGACCCCGACTACCCGTTTGCCGGCATATAGCGGGACTTACTAAAGGAGTGTCGATCATTTCTCCCATTTGGATTGTCGTTTTATGTCTTGATACTGGCCATACCGAATCAACTTTGATTTAACATCCTATAAATCAACAACTAACGCTCGAAGGAAGCTGCGAAAAAAATTTCGTATTTTCCAGTAAAAATGTGTTCTCCATCAAATACTTTACTAAGACGTAATGATCCCCATTACAAGAACAACGGGCGACCATTTCAGGTTCGCAATTCACGCGGGGTGACGACCACGAAGATCAGTTCTGTTCCCCGGATAATCATCACCGGCGACGGCACGCCGATCTCGGAAGCGACCAGACGCTTATGCAACTCGTCGATGGTCCCGATTGGTCGTCCTTTGAAACCCGCGATCACGTCCCCGATGCGCAACCCGGCGCGCTCCGCCGGACTGCCGGTCTCCACGCCCGCGATCAACACCCCGCGCTCGGTCTGCAAACGGTGAAAACGCACCACGCGCGGGTGCAGCGGCACATTCTGACCCGCGACGCCGATGGACGAGCGGAGGATGCGTCCTTCCTTGATGAGCCACGCCGCGACGAACTGCGCCGTGTTGCTGGCGATGGCGAAGCAAATGCCCTGCGCGGGCAGGATGACCGCCGTGTTGACCCCGATGACTTCCCCCGCGCTGTTGACGAGCGGACCGCCGCTGTTGCCCGGATTCAGCGCGGCGTGGGTCTGGAGGATGTCGTCCATCAGCCGGCCGCTGTCGGCGCGCATCGTGCGTCCGAGCGCGGAGACGATGCCGGCCGTGACGGTTTGCTGGAAGCCATACGGACTGCCAATGGCGACCGCGATTTGTCCGACCCGCACGCGTGAGCTGTCCGCCAGCCGGACGTACGGCAGCGGATCGGAGCCGATCTGCGTGTGCAATCGGATGACGGCCAGGTCCGTTTCCGGATCGGTGCCGACGACGTGCGCGGAAAACGTCCGGGCGTCGTGCAGGGTCACTTCCACCTCCCGCGCGCCGCGCACGACGTGGCTATTGGTGAGGATGAATCCATCCGGCGCAATGATGAAACCAGAGCCACTCCCCTGCCCCTTCTCACCGGCGACCACGCGGATATTCACCACGCTGGGCGCGACGCGGCCCGCCACGGCGGCCACCGTTTGCGAATAGGCATCGAGAAGCTGACCGTCGTCGGGCGGGTCAGCTTCGACCGTTGGGGAAAAACCCGCGTTGCGTTCGTTGAAAACCGGCAGGATCAGCGTGTTCCCGCCTGACCGTGGAAAATCGTGGTGCATAGGCTTGTAGTTCGCGTACTAGCGAACAATAGAAATGGATCGTCCTCCTGTGCTATGCTGTCAAGCGTGCCGCTCCATCCCTCCCCGTCCAAGACCCAGCTTCGTCTGCCGGTCGTGCTCTTTGCGTTGAGCGACCCGGCGCGGCTGCACATCGTCAAAACGCTTGATACCCGGGGAGAGACGATGTGCGCGGGGGTCGGTCTGCGCTTGGCGAAGTCGTCGTGTTCGCGGCATTTCAAGGTCCTGCGCGAGGCGGGCGTGATCCGCACCCGCCGCCACGGCACGGCGTATTTGAACACGCTGCGCCGCGAAGAACTCGACGCGCGTTTTCCCGGTTTGCTCGATGCCGTGCTGCGCGCGACGTGAACCGCGCGTCAGCGGTTGTAGGCGTCGAATTTTCCGTGCCTTCGTCCGAAGAAGTGGAGCACGCGGTCCCAGCGTTTGTTCATGGAGAGACCGGGCGGGTACACGACCTCGTACGGGGTCAGGTCGAGCGGTGTCAGCGTATCGCCGATCCGGTCGAAAAGTGAATTGAGAACCTCCGCCAATTGCTCGTCTGTGACGGACGAGGCCGTCGGCGCTCCCACCTGCACGAAAATGCTCGGACGCGATTCGATCAACCATTCGTAACGCAAGACGAGCGGCAGAACGGCCGCGCCGGTCCGCCGCGCGAGAAATATCGCGCCCGGCTTGACCTCCACCGCTTCGCTGGCCGGCAGCAAGCGCCCTTGTACGAACATCCACGCCAGCCGTGCGACGCCGCGCGTCCGTCCGCGCAACAGACGTACGGCATACCGCATCCCCGGCAGTGCGGTTGCGCGTGTGGACAGGTCGATTCCGAAAACTCCCATCCAGGTGAAAAACCGGTAACGCCGAAGATTCTTTTCTTCCATCGCCAGATGAATGTCGTGCGGCAAAAACCGGTGCGACAAAACATACAGGACGAAGCCGTCCCACCAATTCGTGTGATTGACACAGCCGACGACCGGACGGGTGGGATCGAGGGCGCGGAGATGTTCAACCCCGCCGACGTAGACGTTGTGAAAACGGCGGCGCAGAGTGCGGTCGAGCCAGCGCCGGAGGAAGAAATTGAACGGCGCGGATTTGCGTGCGGGGATCATGGCCGCGTGCGTCGGTAGTCGCGCCACGCGCGGCCGGCGAGCAGGAGCTTGCGAACAAGGGAAGTTTTCGCGCGCCGCCGGAGAACTTCATAATCCTGTTTCTCGATTTCATCGAGGATACCCGCGTAAACGTGGCGCATCAGCCAAACCGTGAACTGGGAACCGTCGTCGGCGAGCAGCGGAATGCCGGCCTCCGCGCGCCGGTAGTATTCGCGTGCCCGCACGGCTTGCTGTCGCAGCAGGCTGCGCAGCGGATCAGTGACCCTCGCCAGGGCAAGGGTCTCCACCTCGACCCCTGCGGCGTCCATCTCGTCGGCGGGCAGATAGACGCGGCTCATCCCGAAGTCCTCGCCCACGTCGCGCAAAATGTTCGTCAATTGCATGGCGATGCCGAGCTCGATGGCATGCTCCCACCCCGAGTCGTCGCGCAACTCGAAGATGCGCGCCATCATCAGACCCACCACCGACGCCACGTGGTAGCAATAATCGCGCAACTGCGGCCAATCCGCGATTCGCACCGGCCCGAAGTCCATGCTGACGCCTTTGAGCAGATCGAGAAACGGCTGTTTCTCGATCCCGTAGCGCCGCACCGCCCACGCGAACGCCGGCGCAAAGGGAGGCTCGCGCAACTCGCCGGCCACCATTCGGTCGAACGACTCACTGACCCGCGCCAGGGCCACCGAAACATCGCCGCCGCCCGGGTCGCGGTCCACGAGATCGTCCGCGTATCGGCAGAACGCGTAAACCGCGTACGCCCCGCGCTTTTTTTCCTTGGGTAAAGCCGTCGACGCGAAATAAAAACTGCGAGCGTGCTTTCGCGTCTGCGTGTGGCAAAACGCATGGCTCGCTTCCAGCGCCGGACGGGCCGCTTCGTTTTCCATGACCTCCGTCGATTCAGCGCACTGCGGGGATCACGCGGTCGAGCAACTTTGCACTCGACAAAACCCCGGGTAGACCCGCACCCGGGTGGGTGCCCGCCCCCGCGAAATACAACCCCCGCACATCCTCGCTGACGTTGTGCGGACGGAACCACGCGCTTTGCGTCAAGATAGGTTCGAACTGGAACGCGCTGCCCCGGAACGCATCCAGATCACTCTCGAAATCCAGCGGCGTCATGATGCGTTTGGTGACGATGTGCTTGCGCAGGTCGGGACAGATTCCGGGCAACTCCAACGACGCGAGGATCGCATCGGCGTAACGTTCTTTCTCCGTGTTCCAATCCGTTTTTCCGAGGAGGTTCGGCACCGGTGAGAGAACGTAAAAGCATTCGCCGCCGGGGGGAGCCAAAGTCGGGTCGGTCCGGGTCGGCGCGTGTAGATAAAGTGAGAAATCACCCGCCAGTTCCTTGCGGTTGAAAATGTCGTGGAGGAGTTCCTTGTATCGCCCGGTGAGGATGATCGTGTGGTGAGCCAGGTGCGGGTAAGTCCGGTCGGTGCCGAAATAAACCACGAACAGCCCCATCGAGTACCGCATCCGCTCCAGACGGCGGTCGGTCCATTTGCGGCGGACCGACTTCGGCAGAAGCTTGCGGTACGTGTTGGCCACGTCGCCGTTGGACACCACGACCTGTGCCGGAAAGCGCCGTCCATCCGCGAGTCGCACGCCTCGCACCGCGCGTTCCGGATTCAGTTCGATTTCCTCGACGCGGCTGTTCAAGTGTAGATGACCGCCCATTTCGGCGAACATCTTGAGCAACCCTTCCACAATCGCGCCGGTCCCGCCCATGGCGAAGTGGACGCCCCATTTGCGCTCCAGATAATGGATCATCGAGTAGATCGAACTCGACTGGAACGGATTGCCGCCGATCAGCAAAGGATGGAAGCTGAAAACCTGCCTCAGGTGCGGGTCTTTGATGTAACCGGAGACCAGCTTGTAAACGGACTGGTGCGATTGCAGCCGGACAAGGTCGGGCGCGATTTTGAGCATGTCCCACAACCGGGTAAACGGCTGGTCGGCCAAGTCCGTGAACGCCCGGTCGAAGATCGCCTGCGAGCGGCCGACGAATCGCTTGTAGCCTTCCACGTCGTCCGGGTTGAAGCGCCGGATTTGCTCGATGATCTCGGTTTCGTCACCCGTGTAGTCGAACACGCGTCCGTCGTGGAAAACGATCCGGTAGAACGGATGGCACGGCACGATTTTAACGAAGTCCTCCGTCCGATGACCGCCGAGCGCGAAGAGTTCATCGATGAGGAACGGCGCGGTGACAATCGTCGGTCCGGCGTCGAAGGTAAATCCATCCTGCCGGTAGACGTATGCGCGCCCACCGGGGGCATCGCGCATTTCTAGAAGTGTCACGTCGTAACCACGCGCTTGCAGGCGGATCGCCGCCGCGATGCCGCCGAACCCGCTGCCGATCACCACGGCGGGCGGGCGGACGCCGCCGCTGGAATACGCTCTGACGGCGGACGGCGGGGCGCTTTCCAAAACAGGAACGGAAATCATCGCGCGATTCTAGCCGTGAGTCCGGGCCTTTTCCACGCCTCCCGTCGCGCCGCGCACGAGCCGGATCAAACCCATCAGACGTTCCTGCACGGTCTGAGAAAAGCCCGAGCGGAAAATCTCGGCGTCCGCCTGCGCGAAGAGTTCGTCCATCCGGCGACCCAACTGGCGGACCGCTCCGCTCTTGGCGATGAGTTCGCGCGCCTTGGAAACCGTGCCTTCCGACGGCCCGCAGGCGGTGAAACAGAGTTGGAGCAGCCCCCGGTCCGTTTCGTTGAGCAGGTCGAACGCCGTGCGCATGAGGAGCGTTTTCTTGCCCTCCAGAATGTCGGCGGGCACCTCGGCGTCGGACACCTCGAAGCGAGCGAATTCCAGCAGGTCGTTCTGAATCTGGAACGCCAGGCCCGCCGGCCGCGCGACCCGCGCGAGCGCGTCGAGGCCAGCGGCGTCCACGCCGTGGAGGACGGCCGCCATGGCGAGCGGGCATTCGATAGTGTAGCGCGTCGTTTTCAGAAGGTACATCTGCTCGATGTCAGCGGTCTGCACTTTCGCGACATCGCGTGTGCCGTAGATGATATCGGCCGCCTCGCCGAAACCCGTCTCGACCATGCATCCGAGCAGCAGCGAGCCGAGCCGGACGATGACGGCCGGGGGCAGCGAGGATTCCAGCAGGCTTTTCTGCGCGAGGGCAAAGAGCACGTCGCCGAGCACGAGCGCGAGATTGTTCCCCGCGCGGTGCCGGTCCGTGAAGCTGGACAGCCGCCCCTCGATGGCGCGGTGAAGCGTGGGCAGGCCGCGTCGGGATTCTGAGCGGTCGATGATGTCGTCGTGGATCAGGATGAAGGCGTGCAACAATTCGAGACTGGCCGCCGGGGCGAGGAGGTCGCGTTTCTCGCGGTGCGTAGACTGTTCTTCCGGAGCGAAGACCCGTTCGGCGAGCAGGAAAAGCATGGGGCGCAGTCGCTTGCCGGGACGCAACACGAACTCCACCAAGTCGTCGTAGAGAGCACCCAACACCGGCCGGCGCAGATAATCCGCCCGTTGGGCGAGCAGGTATTCGCGCAGGCGCAGGTCGATCCGTCCGCGCAGGGCGTCGAACTCGCCGTCCGCCAGCCAAGAGGCCGCCTCCGGGAGCGCGGGCGGAGCGTCTGGCATCGGGAAAAGAAGAGGGCCGGGCACAGTGGACATACGCGAAGCGGTCGTTTCCGGATGCCGAACCCGAGGATTCGGGCTAAGGTGACGGCGGCGAGCGCACGTTGTTAGCGGAGAATCTCATCTATGTCATTTGCAAAAGTTTTTGCCGATCCGGGATTTACCCCATCGCCAATGGTGCGCGCGTTCCGGGGGTTGCTCGAACCGTGTTCCAACGGGGAATTGGAGACGCTCGCGGCGCGTTCGCGGGCGCTCACGCACAAACACTTCGGGCGGGTGATGCGTCTGTTCGCGCCGCTGTACCTCTCCAACGAGTGCATCAACAACTGCAAGTACTGCGGCTTCTCGCGCGATAACCCGATCCTGCGCGTGACGCTGCCGGTCGCGCAGGTCGTCCGCGAGGCGCGGCACCTGCACGAGGAAGGTTTTCGCAACGTTCTGCTGGTTGCGGGGGAGCACCCGAAGTTCGTTTCCAATGGTTATTTGGAAGAATGCGTCCGCGCGGTGCGCGAGCAGGCGGGTGTGCCGGCGGTGTCGTTGGAGGTGGGTCCGATGGAAACCGAGGAGTACCGTCCGCTGGTCGAGGCTGGCGCGGAAGGTCTCGTGGTTTATCAGGAGACCTACCAGCGCGATGTCTACGCGGAACTGCACACCGCCGGGCCGAAGCGCGATTTCGACTGGCGGATGGATTGCCCCGAGCGCGCGTACGCGGCGGGATTCCGGCGGCTCGGCGTGGGGGCGCTGTTCGGATTATGCGACTGGCGCGCGGAGGCGGTGGCGTTGGCGGCGCACGTCGATCATCTGTTGCGGCATTGCTGGAAGGCGCACGTCACGGTCAGCCTGCCACGATTGCGTCCGGCGGCGGGAGGATTCGAGCCGGGGTTTCCGCTCGGCGACCGGGAGTTAGTGCAATTGCTCTGCGCGTTGCGGGTGACTTTCCCGCAGATCGGCCTCGTGCTCTCGACCCGCGAGGCACCGGCCCTGCGCGACGCCCTGATCCCGCTGGGCGTGACGACCATGAGCGCCGGCAGCCACACCGAGCCCGGCGGCTACACCGGCGCGGGGCGTGACGATCTGCATCTCACGGTGAAAGGAAAACGTTGCGAGACCGACGCCGCACGGGCGACGGGCGCGCAGGCGGAAGGCCAGTTCGACATCGCCGACGCTCGCAGTCCGCGTGAGGTTGCCGAAACCTTGCGCACGCGCCACGGTCTGGAACCGGTGTGGAAGGATTGGGACGAGGCGTTGGCGGGCGGCGTTTGAGGCCATGGAGAACCCCGCGCAAATCTCGGTCGTGCTCAACGGCGAGCGGCGGACCGTGGCGGCCGGTACCGGGTTGATCGGTTTGGTCGAAAGCCTCGGACTGCCGATTCAAGCCGTGCTGATCGAGCACAACGGCCGGGCGTTGTTACGTGACGAACTACCGCAGATGCGTTTGTCGGACAACGACCGGCTGGAAATCCTGCGGGTGGTGGCGGGGGGTTGATCTTCCGTCAAAAAGTTCTTTTTGCGAAGTAATTGCATCTGAAGGTGCCCGGTGGGCGGAACACACTTCACCCCAATGTCGGGCGGACGCGTTCCGACCATCCATCCGACGGCTGGAAATTGAACCGTCAGAATAAAAACCCATCCATGAAGAAAATCCTCTATTCCACCCTCCTCGGTCTCGCGCTGACCGCCTCGACCGCCTTCGCTGCCAACCCCACGGTGGGTGGCAAGGAAATGTTCCCCACCAAGAACATCGTCGAAAACGCCTCCGAGTCCGCCGACCACACCACGCTGGTCGCCGCCGTGAAGGCCGCCGGCCTCGTCGAGACCCTCCAGGGCAAAGGTCCGTTCACGGTGTTCGCGCCGACCAACGAGGCATTCGAAGCCCTGCCCAAAGGCACGGTGGACACCCTCCTCAAGCCCGAGAACAAGAAGAAGCTGACGGCGGTCCTGACCTACCACGTCGTCGCGGGCGACCTGACGGCCGATGTTCTCGCCAAGAAGATCAAGGCCGGCAAGGGCAAGGCGACGCTGAAGACCGTCAACGGCGAGAGCTTGACCGTCATGATGGAAGGCGAAAAAATTGCCATCAAGGACTCCAAGGGCAACGTGGCGACCGTCACCATCGGCGATGTGAAGCAGTCCAACGGCGTGATCCACGTCATCGACAAAGTGTTGATGCCGTAATCGGTTCCAGACTGATCGCAATCCTCCCACGGGGCGGCAGCGGAGAAATCTGCTGCCGCCCTTTGTTTTGCGACGCGGGCTTGCGTCGGGGCTACGCGGTTATTTTGACGAGCGCCCAGCGTCCGCAGCGGCCTGCGCTTTCAGGGCGAGTTCGCCAGCCTTGAAGGCGTGTTCCTGCGTCATGGCGTTTTCCGTGCGGTTGAGGCAATCGAGGATCAGTTGTCCGAAAAACGGGAAGCCCACCTGACCTGAGAGTTTGAAGTGCTTTTCGCCCCCGTCGTTGACGAGAAACAAATGGTCGCCGGTTTTCTCGGTGGCGACGTTGGTGTACTTGCGTAGTTCCATGTAGCCGTCGGACCCGAGGATGACCGTGCGGCCGTCGCCCCAGAACGATGCTCCCTTCGGGGTGAGCCAATCGACCCGCTGGTAGTTGGACGTGCCGTTGTCGCCGAGGAACGACACCTCGCCGAAATCTTCGAGTTCGGGAAAATCCGGGTGGCAGTAGTT
>CALMVM010000169.1:11368-11703 GCA_937873255.1 uncultured Verrucomicrobiota bacterium
CACCCGCGCGCTCTGCACGGTGGCGTCCTTCGCGCCCGCGAAATACAAGAATTGTTCGCACTGGTGGCTGGCGATATCGCACAGGATGCCGCCGTATTTTGCCTTCTCGAAAAACCAAGCAGGCCGCGACTTCGGATCGCCCACGCGGTGTGGTCCGAGTCCGAGCACCTGCAAGACCCGGCCGACCGCGCCCTGTTCGATGAGTTGGCCCGCGAAAACCGCGCACTCCACGTGGAGGCGTTCGCTGTAGTAGACCATGTACTTTTTGCCGGTCGCGGCGGTGCGCGCGCGGTCTGTTTAGTTGAGCTCGAGCGACTGGAACCGGCCGTTGGGGG
>CALMVM010000169.1:11713-12250 GCA_937873255.1 uncultured Verrucomicrobiota bacterium
CGCGCGGGCGGTTTCGAGCTGCTCGAAGGTCGTGAACGGGCATTTGTCGGTGAAATAATCCTTGCCCGCGTCGAGCACGCGCATCCCGAGCGCGCAGCGTTCGCTCGGCACGGCGGCGGCGGCCACGAGGCGGATGGAGGAATCGTCGAGGATCTCGGCTTCGGACGACGCGGCGCGGACGGTTTTGTAACGGTTGCAAAACGCCTCGACCTTCAGTGGATCGGGATCGTACACGGCGCGCAATTCGCCGCCGGCTTCCATCAGGCCATTGCATTGGCCGTGGATGTGGCCGTGGTCGAGGCCGATGGCGGCAAAAGGGAAATCGCCTTTCTGGCAGACGGGATTGGGTTTGCCCTGGGGGGCGTAGTTCATGCCGTCGGCGGCGGGAGAGGTGGACATAGGCAAAAAAGCAAAGCGAAGAAGCCGGCCGAAGTCCAGCCCATGCTTGCCGCGCATTCCCGCAAGACGAATGCGACGCGACTGGACGGCGGAGGGTTCGCGCGGTTTGTTGTGCCGCTTTGAGCGCTGTCCTTCACC
>CALMVM010000170.1:0-363 GCA_937873255.1 uncultured Verrucomicrobiota bacterium
GGAGATGGTCGCTCATGCCGGTCAGCCCCGTGTTCGGGTTGCTCAGGCGCAGCAGGAACGTCGCCTGCACGCGCGGGAAGATGATGAACATCAGCACGACCAGCGGCAGCGTCTGCAAGATCATCGTCAAGGCCAGCCGCGCCGACGGCCAGACGGAGCGTCCCTCGAACGTCCCGTGGCAACGCACCAGCGCCACGACGTTGGCGGACAGCGCCAGTGCCAGGAAGGCAAACAGCGCGAGCGACTGACTGAAAAAGAACGCGCTGAGCGTCATGAAGAAACCCAGCAGCGAAACCACGGTCATGTCGCGCGGGGAACGGAGTTCCAGGATTTTGAGCGACATGAGCGCGACGAGGAAGGCGA
>CALMVM010000170.1:440-8523 GCA_937873255.1 uncultured Verrucomicrobiota bacterium
CGGTCGGCCATCCAGCGCCAACCCGCGCACAAAGCGAAGGTCAGCAGCGTCCACGCGGGAACCTGGCCGACCAGCGTCGCCATCGTTGCCGCGAGACTTCCCAAAAGCCAGGGAAGCGCCCGCTGAAACGACGC
This sequence comes from uncultured Verrucomicrobiota bacterium, assembly GCA_937873255.1. Classification (GTDB taxonomy): domain Bacteria; phylum Verrucomicrobiota; class Verrucomicrobiia; order Chthoniobacterales; family SZAS-18; genus CAHJWO01. The sequence continues at coordinate 575 of CALMVM010000170.1, forward strand.
TGGAGCCGGGGCGGCAGCCAGTGGGCGCGCCGCCACGCGGGAAAGCTTCGGCTTCGGTTTGCGCTGGAAGAGCGTGGGCATCTTTCAGGACTTCGCGGCGGCTTGGTCCGCTCCGTGCATGGCGAGCGCGCCGAGGCAGCGGTGATAATGCGAATGCCCCCGCGCCGGCTCCGCCTCGAAACCAGCCATCCGCAGGCCGTACGCCAGGCCGTCGCGGTCGGCGTCCACGACCCAGCGGCTCAATTGCCGCAGGCGGGCTTCCACGTCTCCCAGCGCTACGGTGTCCTCGTACTCGAACCACACCCGGCGGCTGCCCGCGCCGTTGAACTTCTTGACCAGGAGACCTTGCCCGCGCGCGGCGGACAGCCAATAGATGTGCAGCTGGATTTCGCCAAGCTGATACGGGCGGACCCCGGCGTAATCGTCGCCGACCGCGCCGACCCCGGCCGGAACATCCGTGGCGAGCGCGGGGCCGTCCGGCAACGGCAGCGCACCCTCCGGCCTCGGGTAAACGAGGAAGGACGCGTCCGCCGTTTCGTAGCGCCACGAGCGCCAGAAGCCCATCGGGTAAACCGTCGTCAACGCTATCCGCCCGACCGGCTGGCGGCCCCGTTTGACCGTCGGCAAAAGCATTTCGGCGTTCACCGTGCCATTCGCCCCGAGAGCGGGGAGCCGGACGTGCGTGTCTTCCTTGAACACGCGGCGGTTGGGGGCCAGTTCGAGGGCGGTGCGCGGACGGCGCGAGAGATTGAACACCTCTACCGGCGCGCGCACCCGTTCCCCTTCAAAAACCGGGTCGATCTTGCCCACGCGCAGACGCAGGTCCGCCAGGGCAAAATGCGCGTGCAATGCGCTGACGAGCACCAGGCCGCTCAGAAAAAACATCAACAGGTACGCCGCGCTGTTGCGCTGGCTGACCGCCGCGTACCACATCGCGGCCAGCACGGCCGCCAGCACCGCCCAACTGCGCGTCGGCAAAATGTAGATTCTGCCCGGCGTCAAAAGATCGCTCCTTTCAGCCCACCGGCACGGTGTCCAACAGGTGATGCGCGAGGTCCCGGCCGCCGGGTTGGCCGGGAATCGTGCCCGCTTCGAGACGGTGCGCCATGACCGGCACGGCCACCGCCTGGATATCCTCGGGCAGGACCATCGCGCGCCCTTGCATCAACGCCGAAGCCTGCGCCGCGTGCAAAAGCGACAGCCCGGCGCGAGGGGACAATCCGGTGGCGTGCTGTCGGCGGCTGGCTTCGAGCAAATCCTGGAGGTAATCCAGCACGGCCGGGGAGGCATGGATGCCCTGAACCTGCTCCTGGATTTCCTTCAATTCCTCGCCGCTGAGCACCTCGGGCAGGATCGCCAGCAGGTCGCGCCGGCTCTGGCCGGTCAACATCTCTCGCTCGCTCTCGCGGTTGGGGAAGCCGAGTTCCAGCCGCATGAGGAAACGGTCCAACTGACTCTCGGGCAGCGGGAACACGCCGATCTGCTGCCGGGGGTTCTGCGTGGCGATGACGAAAAACGGCTGCGGCAGGGCGCGCGTCACGCCGTCGGTGGAAACCTGGTATTCCTCCATCGCCTCCAAGAGCGCGCTCTGCGTCTTGGGCGTGGCGCGGTTGACCTCGTCGATCAGGACGACCGGCGCGAAGATCGGCCCCGGGTGGAACACGAAGCGGTTGTGTTCGCGGTCGTAGATCGAATTGCCGATGATGTCGGCGGGAAGGAGGTCGCTCGTGAACTGGATGCGTTTGAACGGCAGCCCCAGCGAGCGCGCGAGCGCCTGCGAGAGCGTCGTCTTGCCGACGCCCGGCACGTCTTCGATGAGCAGGTGGCCGCGCGCCAGCAGGCACACGACGGCGAGGCGAATTGTTTCCTCCTTGCCGACGATCACGTCGCCGAGTTGGGCGACGAGCTGCGTGATGCGGTGGGTCACGGGCGACGTGTCGGTTGCGGTGGACCCGGCGCGCCGGGAAGGTTCTGCCACCACGGTGGCACAGGATTCGATGTCCGTCCTCACGATATGGGGTAAACCTAGCAGTTCGCGTTCCCTCCGCCGGAGCCGGAAAAATCAGCTTGGCACGTCGCGGCCGGTGCGTTCGAGCAGCGCGCGCCAACCGGCCGTGCGTGCGCGGAGCGCGGGGTCGTCGCGGAGCGTTTCGAGGGTGACGTGCATACGCTGGCTCCAGTTGGAGTCGGTCGCGGTGCCGGGGACGTTGAAGCGTTCCTCGCGCACCAGCAGATCGGTGATCATGCAGACCGCGATCCAACTGTTCGACCGAAAGAGCGCTTCGAGCAGCTTGTCGTGGACGCGGTCGCCGAGTTCGCCCGAGAGATCGTCGTGCGCGAGTCCGGCGAAGGCGGCGAGCTTATAGAGGTCGTGCCGATCTTCGGGCAGAGCCTGCTGCCAACGTTTCCAAACCGCCAGCAGCGGCTCGTGGTCGTGCGTGCCGTAGGTAGCGAGCGAAAGACGTTGATATTCGCTGCCCGGAAGAAGCCCGCCCGTGCGGTGGTCGGGCTCCCAAATGGGGATTTTGAAACCCGCGATGCCGAGGGAGGTCAGGTTCGGGCGGACATATTCCGGCACGGTGCCGAGGTCCTCGCCGATGAGCCGTGTTTCTCCGGCGGCGTCGAGGATCATGCGCAGGAGTTCGTCGCCGTTCGCACAGTTCGCTTGGCGACCCTCCCAGGTGTCATCGCCCTGCGGCTTGAACTGCGGCAGCCGTCCGCCCGTGCGCGGGCGCGCCTCGTCGGCGTTCAGCGGGAGGAATTCGGCGTTGCGTTCCGGCCGCCAGGGGAAGCTGTAGATGCGATAGAACCCGAGGATGTGGTCGATGCGGAAGACGTGGAAAATATCGCGCACCCCGCCGATGCGCTGCCGCCACCAGCGGTAATCGTCCTGCCGCATCGTGGCCCAATCGTAGACCGGGATGCCCCAGTTCTGACCCCATTTTTGGGTAAACGGATCGTCCTTGAAATACGGTTCCGGCGGCGCGCCGCCCGACCAACCCTGCTCGAAAAGCGCCGGGTTGCCGAAGAAATCCGCGCTGTAATAACTGACCCCGAGCGGAATATCGCCCATGAGCGCCACGCCACGTTCGCCGGCCGATTTTTTCAACGCTTCCCACTGCCCGTAAGCGATCCATTGCACGTATGCGAAAAACGCTTTCGTCTTTGCGAACCCGTCACGCTCGGCCGGCGGGAGTGTCGCTTCCCACGCGCGCGCCTTTTCGGCGGTCTGCTGCTCGGACGGCCAGAGGTCCCAGCATTCGCTGCCGCCGTGCCGGTCCATCAGCGCGCGAAAGAGCGTGTAGTCGTCCAACCAAGCCGTGTGCTTGCGGCAAAATTCGGCGTACGCGTCCCGCCTCCGGGCGTCGGGCTCGGTGGCGCGCTCGAAGCGATCGAACGCGCGACGCAGCAACCCGAGCTTGAGGCGTTTGATCCGCGAATACTGCACCGGGCCGTCCACCGCCGGTTGCCCTCCAGCAGCCGTCTCCACGGCGCGCACGTCGTCTTCGCGGAGGTCCGGCACCGTCCGGGGATTGATTTCCAACGTGGTCGGGTCGAGCGCCATCGAGCTGATGGCATTGTAAGGGCTGTTGTCGCCGCCCGTTTCGTTGATCGGCAAAAGCTGCACCAGCGCAAACCCTGCTTCCGCCGCCCAATCGATGAACCGGCTCAGAAGCCCGGTGTCGCCGATCCCCGTGTCATGGTCGGAACGCAGCGCGAAAATGGGAATCAACACGCCGGCGATCCGTCGATCCGGGGAGAGGTTGGGGGAGGCGGGCATGTTCGGTCCGCAACAAAGCCGCAAAGCGCGGCCAGCGCAACCGATGCCTCCGCCTTCAGGCCGAAGCACTCAGGGTTGCGGCTCGGTCATTGCGCCGCGCATGTTCTCCAGGCAATGCGGGCAGATGCCGTGCGTGAAATCCGAGCCTGTTTCCAGGTGCAGGTACTCCTCGATGTTGTGCCAATAATCCTCGTCGTCGCGGACCCGTTTGCACCACGCGCAGATCGGGATGAGTTCCTTCAACTGGCGCACGTGTTCGAGCGTCTCGCGCAGGCGGACGACTTGGCTGGCCAGCGCGCGTTCGAGCCCCACCATCCGCTCGCCGACCCTCAGGCGGGCGCGCAGTTCGGACAGGTCGCAGGGTTTCACCACGTAGTCGTCGGCCCCCGCCTCCAGGCCGGCGGCGACTTCCTGTTTGTCGGCCTTCGCCGTGAGCAGGATGACGTAGGTGTACGGGCGGTCGGGCTGTTGACGCAAATACGAGCAGACCTCGACGCCTTCCATGCCGGGCATCATCCAGTCCAGCAGCGCGATGGACGGCGCGTCCTCGCCCACGATCAGCGACGCGGCTTCGATGCCGTCGCGTGCCTCGACCACGTGGTAGCCCCAGACCGTCAGATAGTGCGCCAGGATGCGGCGCGAGTGTTCCTCGTCCTCGGCGAGCAGGATGCTTTTGGGCGCGTTGGACATGGTCACGAAACGCGACAGCCGCGGATCGGCAATAGCTATGTCAGCCGCGCTCATTGGATGCAATCGCTTTCGCGCGCCGGACCAGGTATTCCCCCGGCCGGGCGGCACGATTGTAGCTAGCAAGTGTTCTGCCATGCCCGGCCCCATCGAACGCAAACTTGCTGTCGGCATTCTCTCCGCGACCGTTCTCGCCCTCATCCTCGGCTATGGCTCGTACCGAGAGGTGAATAGTTTCCTGGAAAACGAGCGGTTGGTCGAACACGCCCAGGACGCACTGACCCAGATCAGGAACATCGACAGCACCGTCACCCAGGCGGAGGCCGCCCAGCGGGGCTTTTACATCACGGGCGACGTTTATTTTCTCCAGCCCTACCAGGCGCAGTCGAAACAACTCCCCACGCTGCTCGACCAACTCGCCGCGCTCATCGGCGACCAGCCGACGCAGACGACCCGCGTGCAGGCGCTCCGCGCGGCGGTCGCAGCCCGGATGGAAGCGGCCGACGAATACATCTCGCTCCGTCAACGGCTCGGGGCAGCCTCGCTCGCGCCGCAATATTTTACGAAGAAGGGGCGTTTTGCGATGGAGGATGTCGGCAAGGCAGCCGCCGCGCTCTCCGAGGAGGAGACACGAATCCTGCGCGAACGCACCGGTCGGCGCGACGCCACCTTCAGGACGGCGGTTGGTTTCTCCGTGGGCCTGACCGGTCTGCTGGCGTTGTTGCTCGCCTTCGTCCACCTGCTCGTCTTCCGCGAACTCCGCGCCCGCCGCCGGGTCGAGAACGAGCTCGCCAACGCCCGTGACGAGGCGCTCGGCTCCTCGCGCACCAAAAGCGAATTTCTGGCCAACATGTCGCACGAAATCCGCACGCCGATGAACGGCATTATCGGCATGAGCGGGCTCCTGCTCGACAGCAAGCTGAACGTGGAGCAGCGCGAGTTCGCGCTTACCGTGCAGACCTGCGCCGACTCGCTGCTGACGATCATCAACGACATCCTCGACTTCTCGAAGATCGAGGCCGGCAAGCTGACCTTCGAGCTGCTCGATTTCGACATCCGTCAGACGGTGGAGAGCACCATCGAAGTCCTCGCCGAGCGCGCGCAGAGCAAGGGGCTCGAATTGATCAACCTCGTCCAGCCCGACGTGCCGACCGACCTCTGCGGTGACGCCGGACGGCTGCGCCAAGTGCTTCTCAATCTGCTCTCCAATGCGATCAAGTTCACCGAAAAAGGAGAGGTCGGCCTGTACGTGCGCGCCGAGTCGGTCACGGCGGCCGACGTGATGCTGGTCTTCGAGATCGTGGACACCGGCATCGGTTTGCAGGAGGACGCGCAGACGCGCATCTTCCAGCCGTTCGCGCAGGCCGACGGATCGACCACGCGCAAATACGGCGGCACCGGCCTGGGACTGGCGATCTCGCGCGGACTGGTCGAGCGCATGGACGGCCAGATCGGCGTCAAGAGCCAACCCGGCGCGGGGTCGAACTTCTGGTTCACCGGCCGCTTCCAGAAGCAGGCCAATCCGCCCAAGCGCCCGCAACGCGCCCTTCCTTCCGACCTGCGGGTGTTGATCGTCGACGACAACGAGAGCTGCCGCGGCGCGCTCTCGGCCATGCTCAAGGCGTGGGACATCGAGCACGAAGCCGCGCCGGGCGGACGCGAGGCGCTGGCGGCGATGCGCGCGGCCAGCGGGCGCGGCAAGCCGTTCCAGATCGCGCTGCTCGACATGCAGATGCCCGACACCAGCGGTTTCGCGTTGACCGAGGAGATCAAGGCCGACGCGGTGCTTTCCAGCACGCAGATCATCATCATGCACACGGTCGGACGGCGGGGCAGTTCGGCGTCGTGGGCGGAAGCGGGGATTAGCGGGTACGTCACGAAGCCCGTCAAGCAATCGGCGCTTTTCGACGCGATCATGGACGCCAGCGCGCCGCCGGCCAAGCCGCGTCTGGGCCTGAATGCGCCCCGCGCGCAGACCTTCAAGACGACCACCGAGTTGAGCCGGCTGATGATGAAACCGGTGGCGGCCCAGCGGTTCTCGAATTTCCGCGTTCTGGTCGCCGAGGACAACATGGTCAACCAGAAGGTGGCGATGCGGCAGTTGCTCAACCTGGGCTTCCGCGCGGACGCGGTGGCCAACGGCAAGGAGGTCCTCGATGCGCTCGCGCGAATCCCGTACCGGCTGGTGTTCATGGATTGCCAGATGCCGGAGATGGACGGCTACGAGGCGACGCGCACCATCCGCGGCCGGGCGGGCAACGCGTCGAAGGTCACCATCGTCGCCATGACCGCCAACGCCCTCGAAGGCGACCGGGAAACCTGTCTGGCCGCCGGCATGGACGACTACCTGAGCAAGCCGGTCAAGCAGGAGGAACTCGAACGCGTGCTGCGTCGTTGGGTGCCTGCCGATGCGTTCCCGGCTTCGACCGTGGAAACCCGCTGAAGCGGCGTTTGACGCATCCATTCTGCGCCAGCGGCGCGTTAGAGAAGCTGTACAGCAATCTCTATCTAAAACCCCGTATGGCTAACGAAACCGAATCTGAAAAAGGCGCGCTCAAGGCATATCTGAACGATATGCTCGCGCTGCAAAAGCACATCCTCGAAGCGGTCGAGCGCCAATACGCGGATGAGCGCGTCAAGAGCGACGACAAGACCTTCGACCTCGTCGGCAAGCTCAAGAGTACCTTGACCCACCATGTCACCGACCTCGAAGGCGAAGTCGCCCGGCTCGGCAGCGGGATCGGCGCAACGGTGAAGACGGCGGTATCGGCTGCCCTCGGCGTGGCGGCGGGGTTGTACGATAAAATCCGCACGGACCCGGTTTCCACGATGCTGCGCGATAACTACACCGCGCTAAACATGTCGTCATTCAGCTACACGATGCTGCACACGACGGCGCTGGCGTTCCACGACGACGGGGTCGCGTCGGTCACGTTGAAACACCTGCAAGACCTGACGCCCTTGATTATCCATCTGAACGAGATCGTCCCTTATGTCGTCGTCGCGGAATTGACGGACGAGGGGCCCATCGACACCACGGTGGCCGAGAAGGCGGTCGGCAATACCCAGCACGCCTGGAAGCCCTGAGGTTGCGGGCTGCGAAACCGCAGGAAGTTTGGTGGCTGCGCGCTGTCGAAACGGCGCGCGGCCAGCGGTCAAGCTCGGTCCGGACGCGTCTAGCCGCCGTTGCTAATGTGATCCTCGATCACTTGCAGGAATTGGGGCAGGTAAAGCTCCGCCTTCACATCGCCGACGCCCCGGATTTGACGGCCTGCTTCCCGCGTCGTCGGCCTCATTTGAGCGAAGCACTTCAACGTCTGGTCAGTGAAAATCTGGTAGCGGGGCACGTTGCCGAGACGGCGGGCGATCTCCTCGCGCTTATCCCTCAACGCACGCAACAGGCTGGCGTCTTCCGGTGAGTCGGCGTCGCCTTCCTCGGCCAGCGCCAGTCTGGTCTCTCCGCGTTTGGCCTTGCCGCGCA
>CALMVM010000170.1:8533-19224 GCA_937873255.1 uncultured Verrucomicrobiota bacterium
CCGTTCCGCCCGACGCCTCGGGCCAGGATAGCTCGAAGGCGGCCTGCCCGCGCATGGCCTGTTCGCCCGAGGTGGAGAGACCGAGGAGTTGAAATTCCTTGCCGCCGTATCCGACCTGCCGCTGTTGGACGATCAGCCCGGCGGATTGCAGTTCGCGGAACAACTCGTTCAGATAACTCGTGCCCAGGTCGCGCAACAGTCCGTAGGTGCTCAACTGGTCCAGCCGGGCGTCGAGAACTTCCTTTGTGCGGCTGCCGAGAAGCGCCTGCACGATCTTGCCTTTGCCGAAACGTCCCTGCCAGCCGTCGGCGGTGCGATGGCACATCCGCGCGACGCCGCTGAGCGCCTTGCGGACGGTGAGCACTTCCGCCTCCGTGCCCTCCCGTCGGCCGTAGCGCGCGTGGTCGGAGCAAATGTCGCAGTTACCGCAACGCTCCGGCTCCTTTTCGCCGAAGTATCGCAAGAGCGTCTCCTGCCGACACGCGCGGGCGTAGACGAACTCCACCATCGCCTTGAGCTTGGAGCGGTCCCGCCGTTCCTTCTCCGCGAGGGCGTCCCAGTCGAGTTGGAGTTCGTGCGGTTTGATCTGCGGATGGACGATCCGCGTGCCGCGCGTGCGCTGCCCCGGCAGATCGAAGCGGTCCACGTAATCCGCGCGATGGAGCACGCTCATCGCCGCGCTGACCGCCATGCCGTTATTCGCCGCGCCTTCGGTCGTGAGGCGCTCGGCGATGGCCTGGATCGGCAACGCGACCTCACCCTGCGCGTCGGCGGCGTTGCGCAACACCTGATAAATTTCTTGGATCACGGGCCGGCTCGGATTGCTGCCCTCGATGAAAAAATCCTGTACGCGGGTGTCGGCGTAGTTGAAATACAACTCGCAAACCGACGGCTCGCCGTCGCGGCCCGCGCGGCCGGCTTCCTGATAATACGCTTCCAAGCTGCCGGGCACCTCGAAGTGCGCCACGAAACGGATGTCCGACCGGTCGATCCCCATGCCGAAGGCGTTCGTCGCAACGGCCACATCATACTTGCGGCTGATGAACTGGTCCTGCGCGAGGTCGCGCTCCGAGTCGCTCAAGCCGCCGTGGTAGGCGATGGCCTTGACCTTCCACTCGCTCAGCGTGGCGTGGACGGCCTCGACGCGCTTGCGGGTGGCACAGTAGATGATGCCCGTTTTTTGTTCGTCGATCAGCGCGCGCAGCCGGTCGTACTTGTGGGCTTCCTTGTCCACCTGATGAACGCTCAGGCGCAGGTTCGGCCGGGCAAAACCCGCGACGAACTCGCGCGGTTCCTTCAGGCTGAGCTGGGCGAGGATATCCCGCCTGACCTCCGGCGTGGCCGTCGCCGTGAACGCCGCGACCTGCGGGCGGCCGAGTTGGTCGATCACCGCGCCGAGCCGGAAGTAATCCGGCCGGAAGTCGTGCCCCCATTGCGAGATGCAGTGCGCCTCGTCGATGGCGAACAGCGAGATCGTCGAACGTCCCAGCGCGTCGAGGAACGAACGGCTGCGGAAGCGTTCCGGCGCGATGTAGACGAGCTTGTACTCGCCGTTGGCCAGATTGCGGATGCGCGCCTGCTGTTCGGCCAGGGAGAGCGTGCTGTTGATGAGTGTTGCGGCGATGCCCCGGCGCGCGAGCGCGTCCACCTGGTCTTTCATCAGTGCGATGAGCGGGCTGACCACCACGGTCACGCCGTCCATGATGAGGGCGGGCAACTGGTAGCACAGCGATTTGCCGCCGCCGGTGGGCATGACCACCAGCGCGTCCTCGCCGGCGAGGATCGTCGAGATCACCTCTTCCTGCGCGTCGAGAAACTCGCGGAACCCGAAGTATTTTTCGAGAAATTGGTGGGGGTCGGAAGCCATCGCGGATCGACGGATAAGATACACCATCCGGCCCGGGAGGGGAAATAACGGATGGGTCGGCGGCCAAGAATTTCGTTTGGTAACCCCGGCGCGGCGGCGTATGCTGGCCGTCCCATTTTTCCCGAGTTTTATGTCCGACCACGCCGACGAGAAGAACGCCGCCGAAGACCCCGCCGCCGCCGAAGGGCCGCGTCACACGGAAGGCAAGCCGATGACGGACCTGGAGCGCATCCGCCACAGCGCGGCTCACATTCTCGCCACGGCGATCCTGCGGGTCTGGCCGGAGGCGCAGTTCGCCGCCGGTCCGCCGGTGGAAAACGGTTTCTACTACGACGTGGAGTTGCCTCACCGCATCTCGCCCGCCGACTTCGAGCGCATCGAGGCCGAGATGAAGAAGGAAACCAAGGCGAACAACGTCTTCCAGCGGGTCGAAGTCTCGCGCGACGAGGCCATGGCCCTGGCGGAAAAGGGTGCGTTAGCTAGCCTCGGCGAACGTCCCGGCAGCCCGAGCAAGTTCAAGCTCGACATCGTCCAGAATATCCCCGCCGACGAGAAGATCACGCTCTATCGCAACGGCGATTTCACGGACCTCTGCGCCGGCCCGCACGTCGGGCGCACGGGCAACGTCGGGGCGTTCAAACTCACGCACGTTTCGAGCACATATTACAAGGGCGACGAGAAGAACCCGCAGCTCCAGCGCATTTACGGCACGGCGTTCAAGAACCGCACCCAGCTCGACGAGTATTTCGCCATGCTGGAAGAGTCGAAGAAACGCGACCACCGCAAGCTGGGCAAGGAGTTGGAGCTATTTACTTTCGACGAGGATGTCGGCCCCGGGTTAGCCATGTGGCTACCGCGCGGAACGGCGATTATCGAGGAACTGGAAAAACTGGCGAAGGAGACGGAGTTCGCCGCTGGCTACGAGCGTGTGCGGACACCAAACCTTGCGCGCGAAAACATGTATCTGACCAGCGGGCACATTCCGATGTATGCGGATTCCATGTTCCCGCCGATGGATTTCGGGAAACGCGAGGCCGACGACCGGATCAAGGAACTTGAGTCGCAACTTTACGGTACACAACCGCCAGGACAAAGCGTGCGGTTGCAGACAGAGATCGAGGAGTTAAGAAAAGCATCGGCTGTTACATCCGACCGCTACTACCTCAAGGCGATGAACTGCCCGCATCACCACAAACTATTCGGGGCAGTGCCGCGTAGTTATCGTGACCTGCCGTTGCGCCTTGCGGAATACGGCACGTGTCACCGCTATGAACAATCGGGCGAACTCTTCGGCCTGATGCGCGTTCGCTCGATGCAGATGAATGATGCACACATCTACTGCACCGAAGCGCAGTTCGAGGCCGAGTTTAACGCGGTGAACGAGATGTACCTCAAGTACTTCAAGATATTCGGCATCGAAAAATACCGGATGCGTTTTTCCACGCATGATCCTTCAAAGCTCGGCGAAATATTTCTCAACGAACCCGAACTCTGGAAAAAGACCGAGGACATGGTTCGCAATGTCCTCATCAAATCCGACATCGATTATATCGAGGTCCCCAACGAGGCAGCGTTCTATGGTCCGAAGATCGACGTGCAGGTTTGGAGCATCATCGGCCGCGAATTCACACTGGCAACGAACCAAGTCGATTTTGGCGTGCCGGCGAAATTTGGGTTGAAGTACAAAACCCGCGAGAACACCGAGGAGACCCCGCTTTGTATCCACCGCGCGCCGCTCGGGACGCACGAGCGTTTCATCGGGTTTTTAATCGAACACTACGCGGGCAACTTTCCGTTGTGGCTCTCGCCGGAACAGGTGCGCGTCTTGCCCATCGGCGACGAGGAACCGCTTGTGGACTACGGCAAAGCCATCGTCAACGAACTCCGCGCCAGCGGCGTCCGCGCGACGCTCGACGCCGGGACCGACCCGATCAAGGCCAAGATCGCCAGCGCCGAGCAAATGAAAGTTCACACCATGCTCGTCGTCGGCAACCGCGACCTGGAAGCGGGCAACGTCAGCGTGCGCGTGCACGGCAAGGGTAACCTCGGCGCGAAGCCGCGCGGCGAGGTTATCGCGGACCTGCTCGCGTCGATCAAAGAGCGGCGGGCGTGAGTGTACGTTTCGCTTTATCCGCACGGAGTTGACCACACCCTGCGGCTACGTCGATCCCACGGCGCTGCCGAACCGTGCACGGATAACCGGCCTCCTGCAACGCGAGTTGAAACGCATCGACGGCTGATTCCTCCGTGGGTGAGCCGCCGAAACCGCCGGTCGGATTCAGCGGGATCAGGTTGATGTGCGCGTCGACCCCGCGCAGGAGCGCCGCGAGACGACGCGCCGTGTCGGGAGAATCGTTCACGCCTGCGACCAGCGTCCACTCGAAAAAGATGCGTCGGCCGGTGAGTTCGGCGTAATGCCGGCACGCCTCGATCAAATCCGCCAGCGGCCACCGCCGGCTCGCCGGCACAAGCGCGGAACGTTCTTCCTCGCTAGCCCCGTGCAGGCTGACGGCGAGGTTGTATGGACGGCGTTCCTCCGCCAATCGCAGGATGCCCGGCACCACGCCGACTGTACTGATGCTGATCCGGCCCGGCCCAATGTTCAAACCCCGTTGTTCCGTGATGATCTCCAGCGCCGTCATCACATGGTCGTAGTTATGGAGCGGTTCGCCCATGCCCATCAGGACGAGGTTCCGCAGTCCGGGACTTCGGGCAGCCCTCAACACGCGTTGCAGGTGCAACACTTGCGCGACGATTTCGCCGGGCCGCAAATGCCGCGCGAAACCCATCTGCCCGGTCGCGCAAAACACGCAGCCCATCGCGCAACCCGCCTGTGTGCTCACACAGGCCGTGTAACGGCCCGGATACGACATGAGCACCGTCTCGACCTCCTGCCCGTCCGCCAACCGGAGCAAATGCTTGCTCGTCAGACCGTCCGCGCTCGGGATTTCCGCGGCGAGAGTCGGAACATCCAGCGAGTAACCCGCGTGTGTATCGCTGCCCCGAGCATGCTCCCGCAGCCAACGAACGAGCGGCGGCAGAAAATCCGCGGGTAGTTTACCTTCGGCGAAGTCGTTGACCAATTCGCGGTGCAGCGCGCGCCACAGCCGCCGGGCGTGCGAGAAATGCAGCCCGTCCCGCGCGAGCAGGTCGGCCATTTGCGGGTAAGTGAGATCGTGGAGACTCGGCACGACGTTCGTTCCACGGTTAGCTATTCGAAGCGCAACGCCTCGATGGGATCGAGCGACGCCGCACGCCACGCCGGGTACATCCCGAAACCAATACCGATGACCGAACACACGATCAATCCGGCGGCGGCCCAGCCCCACGGGAAAAGAATGTCCGCTTTCAGCCAGGTGGCGAGCGCGTTGCCGCCGACGACACCGAGCAGGATACCGATCACGCCGCCGAGTTCGGACAGGAACACCGCTTCGACAAGGAACTGGCGCAGGATATCGCGCTTCTTCGCGCCGATGGATTTTCGCACGCCGATCTCCTTCGTACGCTCAGTGACACTCACGAGCATGATGTTCATGATGCCCACCCCGGCCGCCAGGAGCGCCACGGAGCTAATCACGAACGCACCCGCGCGCACCGCGTTGGCCACCGAGGCGAAGGCCGCGACGAGCGAGTCGTTCGTGAAAATCTCGAAGTCGTTTTCGGCTCCCGGCGCGAGGTGCCGCGCGATGCGCATCGCGCCGACCGCCGTGTTGAACGTGTGTTGATACGACTGCTGGCTGGTGGCCTGCGTGGCGACGTTGATCGTGCGGTTGACGCGGCCGTAGTTCTCGAAGAACCGCGTGATCGGCACGAGGACGTACGCGTCGTTGCTGCCGCCGAAACTGCCGCCTTTCTCCTCCAGGGTGCCGATGACGGTAAAGTTCTTTTCGTTGATGCGGATGACCTTGCCGACGGAGTCCTCGGCCGGGAAAACCCGCTTGCGGATGTCGCTGCCGATGATGCAGACACTCCGCGCGAGTTCCACGTCGTTCTCGTTGAAGTTGCGTCCTTCCTCAATGGTGTAGCTGTTGGAGAAAACGAAATTTTCGTTGGTGCCGACGATGTTGATGTTCGGGTTGGTGCGCAGCTTGCCGTAGCTGACGCGTTTGCCGCCATCGAACACCTTCAGGCTGATCACCGCGCCGGTGTCGGCCATCAGGTGTTTGTAGACCATCGCCTCCTCGAACGTGATGTTTTGACGGTTCGCGTACTTGGACGCGGCCTGCGGACCACCGCCGCCGAGGGCGGGGTATTTTCCGAACTGGAAGAAGTTCGAGCCGAGAAAACTCAGCCCCGTCTCGACCGAGCTTTGCAGGGCTCCGGTCGCCGTCATGACGCTGATGACCGAAAACACGCCGATGGTGATACCGAGCATCGTCAGGCTGGAGCGCAATTTGTTCGCACTCAGCGCCGCGAATGCCAAGCGGAGAACCTCGATAAACGGCATAAGCTTATTCGTAACGGAGAGCGGTCACCGGGTCGAGCCGGGAAGCCGACCACGCCGGCGCGAAACCGGACACGACGCCGGTGACCACCGACATGAACAACCCCGTCAGCACGAGGCCGAAGGAAAACTCGATGGGGAAAGAGGGAAACGCCGCTTCCACCCCCTGGAAAAGCAGATACGAGAACACCAACCCGGACAATCCGCCGAGCAGGCAGATGGCCACCGCCTCGATCAGGAATTGCAGCAGGATCGTTCGACGCCGAGCGCCGAGAGCCTTGCGCGTGCCGATCTCGCGGGTGCGTTCGCGCACGCTGACGAACGTGATGTTCATGATCCCGATGGCACCGACGAAGAGCGCCAACCCGGTGATGAACAACCCGGCCACCGCGATGCCGGTCTTGATCGGGTCGAGCGCCTGCTTGAAGGAGTCCTGCGTGCTGATGGCGAAGTCATCCTCCTGGTCCGGCAGCAGCGAGCGCACCCGGCGCATGTCGCCGATCAACTCGGCCTTGGCTTCCTCGACGTGTTCCTTGTCGCGCATCTTCACGCGTACGTCCGTGTCGCTGCCTTTGCGGACGAAGAATTTCTTGAAGGCCGACAGCGGAATGACGATCTGATTATCGAACGAAAAAAGACCCAGGAAACTCCCTTGTTTGGAGAAGACGCCGACGACGCGGAATTTCTTCCCGCCCAGCGTGACGTATTCTTCGAGGGCCGAACGCTCTGGGAACAGCGCGTCCGCCACGTCGCAGCCAAGCACGCAGACGTTGCGCGCGCCCCGGCTTTCGGTGGCGTTGAAGAAACGGCCGTCGCGCAGGTCCACCGTCGCGATCTCGGGATATTCGTCGGTCGTGCCCAACGTAAACACGGCGTTGGCCTGATAGTCGCCGCGCACCACGTTGCGAAACGCGTTGGCCGTCGGCACGGCCTTGACGAGTTGCGACCGGGGCGTCGCGTCGATGATCGTTTGCAACGCCTCGGCCGCGTCGCTTTTGATGTCTCGCCGGTTGCGGAACTCCCAGTCATCCTTGTCGGTCGCCCAGGGATGTTTGCTGACGTAGAGGATGTCGTCGCCGAGCAGCGCCATCGAGCGGTTGAATCCCGTGTTGATGCCGCCGATGGCAGTCCCCATGAGGGTGACGGCGACGATGCCGATGATGACGCCCAGGGCCGTCAAAAATGAGCGCGTGCGGTTCGCCGCGATCTGCGCGTAGGCGATGCGGAAACTCTCGACGAACTCGAAGCGCAGGCGGTTCATGTCAGGCAATGCGTTCGCATCGGGCCGTGCGAAGTAGAGCGAAGTCGTCGAAGAGGTCGTGGTAAGTCCGCTTGCACTCGGCGTCCAAGTCCACCTTCGCAAGCGGCTGTCCGCCTTGCCCAGTGGTCATATCGTACACGGTAGTGATCCTGCCGCGGTGTTTGCCCGCGAGGACGCAGACCTGATCGCCAACCCGCAAAGGTGCGCCATTGTACCACCTGCACATTTTCAACACCGGCCCCGACACGAGAATCGCCGGCAGAAAACAAAGAAGTGCGACGAGCGCGCAAAGCAGGAGCATCCTGATGATCATTCCCAAGTCGAATAACAACACAGGCCAAGTGAATTGGCCTGCCAAACCGACAATCACCAGAGTGTTCACTCCACAAGCAACAAGCACCCACGAAATCGCCATCGGATGAGCACAGACAATATGGACAACCCCGGGTTTCATCGAATTCGCGGGCGTTCATCGTACCTCTGTCGGTCCGTCGCTTTCGATCAGCCCGTCGCGCAGACGCACGATCCGGCGGGCGTGCTCGGCAATGTCGGGCTCGTGGGTGACGACGATGATCGTGTTCCCCTGCGCGTAGAGGTCTTCCATGAGCGCCATGATTTCCTCGCCGGTCTTGCTGTCGAGGTTGCCGGTAGGCTCGTCGGCAAGGATGATCGATGGGTCATTGACCAACGCGCGCGCGATGGCGACGCGCTGGCGCTGACCGCCGGAAAGCTCGTTGGGGCGGTGGTCCATGCGGTTGCCGAGGCCGACATTTTCCAAAGCGCGCCGGGCCTTGTCGCGGCGCTCGCCGGCGGGGCGGCCGGCGTAGATGAGCGGCAGTTCGACGTTGCTCAAACTGGTGGACCGGGGCAGGAGGTTGAACGTCTGGAAGACGAAGCCGATTTCCTTATTACGGATTGTGGCCAGTTCGTCGTCGTCCATGCTGGCGACATCCTTGCCGTTGAACTCGTATTTCCCTTGGGTCGGGGTATCCAGGCAGCCGAGCATGTTCATCATCGTGGACTTGCCGCTGCCGCTCGGGCCCATGATGGCGAGGTATTCATTGCGGCGAATTTTGAGGCTGACCCCGCGCAGGGCATGGATGGTCTCGCTGCCCATTTCGTAAACCTTCGTCACCCCCTCGATCTCGATGACGAGCGGACCCGGCGGGCGCACGGTGCGGTCGCGGGCGGGCAGGACGGCGGAGTCTTCGGCGGTCATACGCGGACAGATGAAATGGCTACTGCGCGGCACCTTCGAGGATGATCTTCGCGCCGTTTTTCAACAGCCGGCTGATCGCGCGGTAGGGACCGCTGACGATCTCCTCGCCGGGCTGCACGCCGCTCTTGATTTCAAGCGACGAGTTGTCGGCGATCCCCGTATCGACCACGCGCATCTGCACGGTGTTGTCCTTGCCTTTGACGAAGACGACCCGCTGGACCTTGGCGTGCTCGGATTTTTCCTTACCCGTGGCGGTCTTGGTCTTGTCGAGATCGACGCCGCTGTTGGGATCGGACTGCGCGGCCTGCTGCTTGAGTTTTTTCTTGTCGCGTTCCTCGGGGCTATCGGTCTCGCTGGGATTACGCGTCGTCACGGCCTGGAGGGGAACGGCGACGGCATTGCGCACGGTCGCCGTCTCGATGTCCGCGGTCACGCTCATGCCGGGCCGCAGGCGCGCGCCTTCGGCCTTGATGCGGATGCGCACCTCGAAGTTCGTGACTTCCTCCTGGGTGTTGGCGGCGTTTGTGACGGCGGTGTTGGCGATCTGGTAGACCGTGCCCCGGAACAACCGGCCGGGGTAGGCATCGATGGCGATGCCGGACTCGTCGTTGACCTTCACGTTGACCACGTCGTTCTCGTTGACGTTGACGCGCGCTTCCATGCTGCCGAGGTCGGCCACGCGCATGACTTCCGTGCCGGCAAATTGCCCGGTCGCCACCACGC
This sequence comes from uncultured Verrucomicrobiota bacterium, assembly GCA_937873255.1. Taxonomy (GTDB): domain Bacteria; phylum Verrucomicrobiota; class Verrucomicrobiia; order Chthoniobacterales; family SZAS-18; genus CAHJWO01. Next base: position 18,048 of record CALMVM010000170.1, read on the forward strand.
GTTCGCCCAGCTTGACGCTGAGCACACTGATGATGCCATCGATGGGCGAATAGATGGACGTTTTCTCCAACAGGTCGCGCGACTGGGTGAGCAGGCTCTCGGCCTGCGTGATCTGCGCGAGGCTGGCCTGATAGGTCGCGCCGGTGACCTCCGCCGCCGTTTTATAGGTGGCCATGTCGCTGTCGTTGATCACCTTGCGGTTGTACAGATCGGTATAACGCTTCAGGTCCTCCTGCGCCTTGACCATCTGCGCGTGGTTTTGCACGCTCATGGCCTTGGCGGAAGTGATCGCGGCTTCCTGCTGGGCGACCTGCGCCTTGTAGTTATCGGGCTTGATGCGGATGAGCAGATCGCCCTTCTTGACGAGTTGACCGTCCCCCACGGGTAATTCGATGATCTCGCCGGCCACCTCGGGCGAGATTTTGACTTCGTTCTCGGGCTGCACCTTGCCGGTGGCGGAGACGAGTTGGATGATCGTCTTGCGCGCGGCGGTCTCAAGCGATACGGGGATCGGCTTCTCCTGCCGGCCTTTGACGGCCCCGTAGGCCACGAATCCCCCGACGAGCAGGAGGAGGAAGAGGAAAATGTACAAGCCTCGGCGGGATTTCCGCCGGCCGCTTCGGGGAAGCGACGGCGTGGGCGGCTGGGTTTGCTGATCTTTCTGAGGATGGGTGGACATGGACGACTTGGGGAGGCTCGCAGCGCGTTGCGGTGGTGAGTGGAAGCGCGTGGCAATTAGATGATCGCGGGGCGGAGACCGTTCATTTTGCTGGCAGTCTCGGCGCTGGCAAGCATTAGCAAAACGGATGCCCCTCGCGAATCTTATTTCACAAACTGCTTGGGTACAAAATTTTACAGTTTTACATCGCTTCGGGCGACAGAGGGATGGATGTGCCGACGCTGGCGGAAAGCGCCGATTGGCGGCGAAAATCACCCCGCGAGTGAGAGCGATCAACTCAGCGCGTCCCCGGGGACAATCATTTCCTCAAATCACCGAACCAATGAATAGCCTTCCCGAAAAACGGATTGTCCACGTCTTTGTTCCTCTGCACCCAGGGGACGGTGTTCGGTAGATCGCAGGTCATGACGTAATATCCGTCCACGCCCTCGACCATCGGGACGACCTGATCGCTGAGCTTTTCAAAACGCTGCCGCATCGTGTCGAGCGCCATGGCGT
>CALMVM010000171.1:0-11487 GCA_937873255.1 uncultured Verrucomicrobiota bacterium
GGTAAACGCAGCCCGGCTTGCAAAGCTCCGGCGAAAGCGTCGCCAGCTCGTTCATGAACCGGACCTCGCGGCGCGGACCGCCTTCCTGGTCCCAGCCCGGTTCGCGGCGGTCGAGGGATTCGAGAATGACGAACGTCTGGTCGAGCGATGGCTGCCGGAGGCTGTAGCCGTGCAGGCCGTCGTCGGAGATCCGGCTCTGCCACCAGCGGGCCTCGCGGAAGGAACGTGGCGGTGGGGCGAAGAGGTCCGGATGCAGGCGGTATTTGTCGCGGTGCCAGGCCCGGAGGCGTTCCTGGTTGGCGGGGGAGGCCTCCGCCTGGGCGATGAGCGCGCCGGCCTGCGCCCGGGTCATCCCCCCAGCGGGCGCGAGGCCAAGGTATTGGAGGGCGGCCTCCTGCTCGGGCGTCGGCGCGTCGGCGGCGGAACCGGACGAAGATTCTCCTGAAAATAGCTCGCTCATGCCGTGCGGGATTCCACCACAAACGCGGGTGTGGTGGCAAGAAATTTCCGCCGCGCGCGCCCGCCGCCCGGAGAGGACCGGAATCGAACCGATCCCGCCCGCCGCGAGGGCGGGACGACAGCCGTTTTGAAGACGGCGGGGGCCACCAGGCACCCTTCACTCTCCCTCTCGGGCGCGTGGACGCCGGTCCACTTTCGCCGAAGTCCGGCCAATGTCGAATCCCGCCCGCCGCCCGGGAAGATTTGGGCCGATTTGTTTTGACCTCCGGAGACGGAAAACATAACACACTCCCGGCTAGGATTTAGCGGTTGCAGCGTTCCGCCACGGGCATGTAGAGGGGGCGCGCCGAACCCTGTAAAATTTATTATGACACGACTCGTTCCATCGATCCGCACCGGCAAAATCCCGCTCCTGACAAAACGTTTTCTCCGAGCCCGTTGCGCCGCCGGCGCACTGGCCTGCGGGTCGGTTTTGGCCATGGTTGGACCGACGGCCGCCGACGCGCAGACGACCTTCACCAACACGACCTCCAACACGATCCCCAGTACCATCGTGACGCAGGGGCCCGCCTCGCTGTATCCCGCGCCGATCACGGTTTCCGGCCTCGGCGGCAACCTGACGAACCTCACCGTGTCGTTTCTCAACCTCAGCCACGCCTACCCGGACGACATCGATGTGCTGCTGGTCGGCCCCGGCGGGCAAAACGTGCTCCTGATGTCGGACTGCGGCGGGTATTTCTCGATCAGCAACGTGGCGTTGACCTTCAGCGACGCCGCCGCCGGCCTGCTGCCCGACGAGGCGCAGATCGTCTCCGGCACGTACAAGCCGACCAACTACGACGCGAATTTCATGGTGGACAGCTTCGCCGCGCCCGCGCCGACGACCGGGCCGTACGGCAGCACGCTTTCCCTGTTCAACGGCACCAATCCCAACGGCGTGTGGAGCCTGTACATCATCGACGACACCCAGGGCAACAGCGGCACGATGGCCGGCGGCTGGTCGCTGACGATCAGCGCCGTCCCCGAGCCTTCGAGCCTCGCGCTCGGCGCGCTGGCCGTGGCCGGCCTCGGCGGGCTGTATTTGCGCCGCCGGGCGCGAGCCGCCGTCCGCGCGTGAATCCCTGATTTCCCGACACCCACATTTTTCCTTTCGCAGACATGAACCGCTCCTTCTCTTCCACCGCCCGACTCTTCCTCGCGCTGACGCTTTTATCTGGTGTCGGCGGTTCCCTCCACGCCGCGCCGCGCGCCGCCGCTGCTTCCCCGTGGCGGTTGCAGGCCAATCCCGCCGCCCGGCCCGACCGCGAGGCGGCCGTGCCGACGACGAAGTTCCAGGCGTTCACCGCCGACCTGACCCGGTTGCGCGCCGCGCTCGCCGGAGCGCCGCTGGACATCGCCACCGCCGCCGCGCGCGGGACGGTCGTCGCGGGCAACCCGGTGGAGATCAGCCTCCCCATGCCGCGCGGCGGCCGGTTGGCGCGCTTCCGGGTGGAAGAAATCGCCCTCATGGAGCCCGCCCTGGCCGCGAAATACCCGGACATCAAGACGTATCGCGGCACCGGCATCGACGATCCCGCCGCGCAGCTCGCGCTGGACGTGACGCCCTTCGGCATGCACGCGCAAATCCTCTCGCCCTCGGGCCGGGTGTACATCAGCCCCTATTATTTCGGCGGCGTGGACGACCTGTATGCCAGCTATTACAAGGAGGACGCCGCGCCCGACCCGGCGTACCCGTGGGCGTGCGAGTTCAAGTCGCCTCTCTTGCCGGGCCGCGCTGTCCCTCCCGTCGTCGCCAATCCCGTCATCGGGACGCCCGACGAGGCCCGGGCCGCCGGCATCACCCCGTCCAGCCTGCCGGCGGAACGCTTCGCGCCGCAGCCGCACACCACCTTCAGCGGGTCGCTGCGCACCTACCGGCTCGCCGTCGCGGCGAACCACCAGTACGTCGCCACCACCGGCGGCACCAAGGCGAGCGCCCTGGCCGCCATCGTCGTGGTGATCAACCGCGTCAGCGCGATCTACGAGGCGGACTGCGCGCTGCGTCTCGTGCTCGTGGCGAACGACGATGTGATAATCTACCCCGACGCCTCCACCGATCCCTTCACCGCCAACGACACCACGGTCATCAACACCAGCACCGCCACGATCAGCGCCGCCGTCGGCGCGGCGAACTACGACATCGGCCACGTCTTCACCACGGGCAGCGGCGGCATTTCCGGGCTCGGCGTGGTTTGCACCACCACTACCAAAGGACGGAGCACGACCGGCCTGCCCACGCCCATCGGCGATGCGTTCAACGTCGATTACGTGGTGCACGAGATGGGCCACGAGTTCGGCGCGAACCACACCTTCAACGGCAACACCAGCAATTGCGGCGGCGGCAACCGCAGCGCCGCGCACGCCTACGAGCCGGGCAGCGGCAGCACGATCATGGCCTACGCGGGCATCTGCGGGACGACCAGCGACCTCCAGCCGCACAGCGATTCGATGTTCCACAGCGAGAGCATCCGGGAGATTCTGGTCTACACCGCCGGCACGGGCGGCACCTGCCCGGTCGTGACCGCGAACACCAACACGGCCCCCGTCGTCAACGCGGGGCCGAGCTACACGATCCCCATCTCCACGCCGTTCACGCTGACCGGCAGCGCCACCGACGCCGACGGCGACGTGCTGACGTATTCCTGGGAGGAGTACGACAAGGGAGCCGCGCAAACGGGGATCGCCGCCGACAACGGCGCGTCGCCGATCTTCCGGACCTTCGCGCCGGTCTACAGCCCGAGCCGGACGTTCCCGAAAATGTCGGACCTGGTCAATAACACCACCACCATCGGCGAGCAGTTGCCCACCGTGGCCCGCGCGGCAATGACCTTCCGCCTGACGGTGCGCGACAACCGCACGGGCGGCGGCGCGACCAACAGCGCCGACGTGGCGCTGGTCGTCAGCGCGGCGGCGGGCCCGTTTGCCGTGACCGCGCCGAACACCGCCATCACGGTGGCGGCGGGCAGCGCGCTGGGCGTCACCTGGAACGTGGCCAACACCATCGCCGCGCCGGTGAGCGTGGCGAACGTCAGCATCGCGTTGTCAACCGATGGCGGCTACACGTATCCGTATCTGCTGGCATCCAGCGTGGCGAACAGTGGATCGACCACCGTGACGCTGCCGCCCGGCGTGAAGACGACGGCCGCGCGAATCAAGGTCGCGGCGGTCGGAAATGTGTTCTTCAACATCTCGAATCCGAACTTCTCGATCCAGTAGGGCAGACTGTCTCCCGGATGCGTCAGCTTTTTGCGGAGAGCCCCGGCAGGGGCGTAAGAATTTAGCCCACGGCGCAAGCCGTGGGTAAGCAACCGCCAAAGGTCAAAGCCCCGGCAGGGGCGTAAGAGAACCCGCGTGGTTGTCGCCGAAAAGCCAACGTTTTTTCTCACGCCTTTGCCGGAGCTATGCGCTTTTGTGTCCCTTTCCCCACGGCTTACGCCGTGGGCTAAATTCTTACGCCCCTCCCGGGGCTGCGGAGGCCGCGCGTGAACGAACGGCGTGATGACGCTTCCAAGAAGCAGCGCGCCGTTAGCCGTCCGCCACGTAAAACGCGTTGTGTTTCTTCTCCTGACCCACGGTTGTCACGGGACCGTGACCCGGGAAGATGATTGTCCCGTCATCGAGCGAAAGAATCTTCTCGCGGTTGGCCTTGAGCGCGTTGGCGTAGTTCTCGGGGCTGACGCCGCCCATCGACGCCGCGAACAGCGCGTCACCCACCACCGCCAACGTCGCTCCCAACCCGGTCACGACATAGGTCGTCCCTCCGGGCGAATGCCCGGACGTCAGGCGCGCTTCCACCTTCAGGCCGCCCACCGTGAACGTCTCCCCGTCACGCACCGCCGTCGCGCCGTCGATCCGCTCCAACCCGGAAACGTATACGGGCGCGTCCGTCTCAGCCGTCAGGCGGTCGAGGTCGGCAACGTGGTCCGGGTGCGTGTGGGTCAGGAAAACAGCGTCGAGCTTGAGTTTCCTGTCGCGCAGCGTTTGCAAAAGCGGCCCGCAATCGCCCCCCGTGTCGAACGCTGCCGCCCGGCCGCCGTCGCGGTCCCAGACGAGGTAGAAATTCACCGTCATGTCGTCGCCGTAAGGTTGATTAAAGGCCGCGGCGGTGGCGGGCAGTTCAACCTCGCCGGGGTGCCATTCGTTGCGACCGAGTTCGAGCAGGGCGGGAGCGTAGAGTTCGAGCGCGCGGGCGATCTTGGCGGTGCTGTCGGCGTCGTCGAGCAGCTTGCCAGCCGCGAAAGCCTCGATGTTTTCCAGCCCGACGCCGGACTTTTGCGCGAGTTGGGATTCGCTCAGGCGCAGGCCGCGCCGGGCCTTGCCGAGCACGTCGCCGAGTTGGTCTTCAAGAGGGATGGGCATGGTAGAAGCTCTATCGCGGGCGGGGGCGGAAATGCGTTTGTGAAGATGCGAACGTGCGTGGCGATCCGTCCACGGCGCAACCGTTTGCAAAATCAGAGTCCGAACCGCCGCCGCAGCTCCCGGTTCCGCTGTTCGGTGAACTCGGCCACGGCCTCGTCGCCGCCCTGGTCCCAGAGGCCGGTGCGCGCGTTGAGCCAGTTTCTCTGCTCCATCGTGAGATTCCATCGCTCCGTCTCGTTCATGCCGGCGAGCGCCGCGTTGAACAGACGGTTCAGAGCCCCGTCCGCCGCCAGGTATCTCGAATGGCGCTTCGGTTCGTGGGCGAAGGGCCGCGTTTTCACTTCCGGCACGCGGGTGGGGGGAGGACGACGTTCCGTGTAACGGATCGTCGGCGTGTCGCGGGCGAACGGGGTCGCCGACGGGGCGAACGTCGGCATCGGCGTCAGGGTGGTCCGCGCGGCGTAATCCGTGCGCACCGCGACCGGCGAGGGGACCCGGACCTCCTCGGGCCCCGATGATTCGGCGGCGGAGCCAATCGACGCGTTGTCCGGGGCGGGCGGAGCGTAGGCCGGCGTCGGCGTCGGCTCGGCGTGCGGTGCCGGCGTGGGCCTGGTTTCCATCGTCTTGACGACGAGGCCGATCACCACGGGGACGAGCGCGGTGATCAGCGCCCCGATGAACGCCTCCCGGTATTTGAATTTCGATCCTTCCTCCGGCATGCGTGGTTTCCTCTCGCCGAACGGCCGTTGCGGCGTCGTTCGGTCTTGGAGGCAAACCTTATAACCGGCTTATCGTCCTGCGGACAAGCCGGAAAGGCGGCAACTTTTCCGCCGCCGTCTGCGGGAACGCCGGGCTACCGTTCGGTCCGCGCCGCCCGCTTGTCGACCGTGATCGTCTCTCCCCTGCCGGCAATCTTGAGGACGACCTGCGTCGGGCGGATATCGACGACCTGATAACGCGTCGCCGGATCGCGCGGCAGCGTGAACTCCTCGCCCTGCTTGACCGTCACTTCCGACCCATCGATGGACAGGCGCAACACCGCGCGCGCGTCCGCGCTGTTGTTGCTCGCCATGCCCTTGACCAGCACGGTGGGGCGTTTGGTCTCGGTGTTGACCAGCGTCAGCTCGGAAACATCGACCGCACGGCCGGTGTCCTTCTCGGAAATCGTCCGCCGCCGCACGCGTTCGACGCGGTACGGCAACCCGGGAATCCGGCTGCCGACCTCGACCTCGACGCCGCTCTTGCCGCGCACGTCGAGCGTGACCTTGTCACCCTTGTTGGTCGCGCTCTCGAAGACCACCGGGAACGTCTCGCCCTCAATGCGTTGCAGACCCAGCTTGGTGTGGTAGGGCGGATGGGAATTGGGGTCGTTGGGGTCGGTGCCGGCGGCGAGTTCCTCGTCGTTGGTGAAGCCGTCGTGGTCGTCGTCCTGCCCGGTGTCGCGCCTGGCGACCTCGTCGGGTTTGACGCCCCGTTCCTTGAGCCAGGCCTGTTCGCGCGCCTCGGCGGGGTTGAGCGGCGGCGGCGTGGGCGTAGCGGCGGCGACAAGCGCGGGCGAGGCGCTCGGCGAGGCGGACGGCGCGTCGGCGACGGCGGTGGGTTTGCTGCCAGCGGGCAGGTGGGCGTCGAGCGTCTTGACGATGTCGGGAAAACCCTTCTGGAGCGCGAGGACGGAGGCGTTCGCGCCGTCCTTGTCGGTCAGACGCGGGTCGGCCCCGTGGGCGAGGAGGAAATCCACCGCGTCCTGCCGGCCGTACTCGGCGGCGAGCATGAGCGGGGTTTTCTTGTTCTCGACGGTGGCGTTGACGTTGCCGCCCTTATCGAGGAACTGCTTGAGAATGCCCGTGCGCCCGAGGATCGCGGCGACGGCGGGGCCGCGGTCGATCTGGCCGTCGCGCGCGAGCTGGTCGCGGCTGGTGTCCAGGAACACCGCCACCACCCGCTCGTGCCCGGCCTGCACGGCGCGCAGCAGCGGCGGGATGCCGTCATGGTCGCGGAGACGCACGTCAGCATTGGCCTCGATGAGCGCGCGGACGGCGTCGGGTTGGTTGTTCTCGGCGGCAAGGTGGAGAGCGGTTTTGCCGTCCTTGTTGGCGAGGTCGGCCTTGGCGTTGTCGTCGAGGAGCGCCTTGACCACGTCGGTCTTGCCGGCGGCGGCGGCGGCCATCACGGCGGTCAGGCCGCGCGCGTCGGCGGCGTTGTGGTCGATGCCGGCTTGCAGGAACGCCTCGACCAGTGGCCGGTCGCCGTCGGCAGCGGCCTTGACGAAATCGTCGGCGGTGAACGCGTGGTGCGACTGGATGATTTTTTCCTTGGCGGCCTCGCGTCCGCGCCGCCCGCAGCCGCATAAGCCGAGTGCCACCAACAGGCAGGCCGCAATGACGGGAAAGAGGGGCGACGACCGGCGCGGGAACAGCATCGTACTGAAATAGACAAGGCAAACGCGAAAAGTAAAACGCTACGTTTCGTGGTAATCTTCCCCGGAAACCGAATCGTCCCCATGCGTCTGCTCGTCGTCGAAGATGATGCCAAGATCGCCTCGTTCGTCGTCAACGGACTGAAGCAAAACGGCTACGCCGTCGACCATGCCCACGACGGCGAGCAGGGGCTCGATCTCGCCACGGTCGTCGCGTACGACGCCGCCGTGCTCGACCTCAACCTGCCCAAGCTCGACGGCCTGTCGCTGCTGCGGCTCCTGCGACAGAAGAAGATCGCCACCCCCGTGTTGATCCTCAGCGCCCGCGCCACGCTCGACGACCGCGTGCTCGGCCTGCAAAGCGGCGGCGACGATTACCTGACCAAGCCCTTCGCGTTCTCCGAACTGCTGGCCCGCGTGCAGGCGCTCATCCGGCGTTCCAGCCGACCGACCGCGCAGGAGTCCGGCCACGTTCTCGCGGCGGCCGATCTGCGCATGGACCTGCTCAAACGCGAGGTGACGCGCGGCGGCGATGACGGCCCGGTCGAGATCGAACTCCAACCCAAGGAATTCGCGCTGTTGGAACTCCTCCTGCGCCACGCCGGCCGGCCCGTGACCAAGACGATGATTCTCGAACACATCTGGGACTTCGCGTTCGACCCGCAGACCAACGTCGTGGACGTGCTCGTCCACCGGCTGCGCGGCAAGATCGACAAGGATTTTGCGGTCAAACTCATCCATACCCTGCGCGGGGTCGGCTATGTTCTCAAGGCAGGAGCTTAAACGCGTCTGGGGCAGCTTCCCGCTGCGGCTGAGTCTGTGGTACGCGGGGGCGTTCACGCTGAGCGCGACGTTGTTGTGCGCGTTGTTGTACCTGCTGCTGGTGTCGTTCTACGAACGCAGCGAGAGAGAGGTGATCTCCGCGCGGCTCAAGGAATGCGCCGCTATTTACGCGCGCGGCGGACTGCCCGCGCTCAGCGAACTCGTCCACCACGGCACGGACTTCACGGCGGGCGGCGGCGGGTTCTTCGTGCGCGTGACCGGCGCGCTCGGCAGCGTGCTGCTCGTCGCCGCGCCCGCCGACTGGGTCGAACGCAAAACGCCCGACGCCGCCGCGCTGCTCGACCCTCGCGCGGGTCGGGGCGGCAGCCGGGGGCTCGCGCCGGAAACGGCGTGGCTGCGGATCCCGCGCGACGAACGCAGCGATTTCATGGTCGCCTCCGCGCTCCTGCCCGACGGCGCGGTGCTCCAGGTCGGCCGCAGCACGGACCGCGGCGCGACGCTGTTGCGGCCGTTCCTCGTCGCATTCGGCGCGGCGCTCGGGCCGACGCTTCTGCTCGGGCTCGTGGGCGGGGCGGTGTTCGCCCACCGCGCGACGGCCCCGGTGCGGCAGGTGCTCCACACGGCGCGCGACATCGTCGCCACCGGCAACATGGAGGCGCGCGTGCCCGAGACCCAGGCCGCCAGCGAACTCGCCGAACTCGCCCGGCAATTCAACCGCGTGCTCGACAAAAACGCCTCGCTCCTGCGCGCCATGCGCGAGGCGCTCGACAACGTCGCGCACGACCTGCGCACGCCGCTGACCCGCCTGCGGGTTTCCGCCGAGAACGCCCTGTCCTCCTACGCGCCGCCCGACCCGGCCGCCATGCGCGAGGCGCTGTCCGATTGCGCGGAGGAGGCCGAGCGCGTGTTGACGATGCTCAACGCCGTGCTCGACGTGACCGGCGCGCAATCCGGCGCGATGAACCTGCACCGCGAACGCGTCTCCGCGCGGACTCTCCTGTCTCAGGCGCTCGACGTGTATTCGCTGGCGGCCGAGGAAAAAAACATCGCGCTCCAACCCCTCCGGACCGACGCGGACGGCGACCCGTGCGAGGCGTTCATCGACCCGACCCGGATGCGGCAGGTCTTCGCCAATCTGCTCGACAACGCCATCAAATACACGCCTGCCGGCGGACGCGTGGAGGCCGGTTGCGCGCGGGACGCGGACGGCGCGTTGCGCGTGACGGTGCGCGACAACGGACCGGGCATTCCGCTCGCGGAACAGGGGCGCATCTGGGAACGGCTCTACCGGGGCGACCGCAGCCGCAGCCAGCGCGGGTTGGGGTTGGGCCTGAGTCTGGTCAAGGCCATCGTCGAGGCGCACGGCGGCCGGGCGGAGGTCGAGAGCCAGGCCGGCGGGGGGAGCGTTTTCACGGTGACGGTGCCGCCGACGGGCTGACTGGAATCGCTCCACTCCGCTGTCTTGCACGGTCTTTCCTGGACAGGCGGATTATTTGGAAAACTTCGGGCGAAAATTCCCCCCTCTTTTTCTGTTGACGCACAGTGGGTTCCGTCGCTAGAAACGACACGGAATTTTTCCCCCTCCAGAGGTTTCCCGGGCGGGAGAGGGAAAGATTCGACGGGAGTTGCCATGCGCGGTGCAAACGGGCTTCGCAATTCCGGTGGTTCGGAAATTCGCCAGGGAAGTGAACATCACCTGATCAACCGTAGGACAAACGCGATGAAATCGATCCAAGCATTCTCCATCCATCCGCTGTTGAATACCCGTCTGGCGGCCTACGCGGCGACCGGCGTCGCCGTGGCCGCGCCGGTCCTGGCACCCAGCGCCGAGGCAGCCATCGTCTACAGCGGACCCGTCACCATTTCGGTGACGCAGTCGCTCGCCGGCGTGTATCTCAATCTGGTCACCGGGGCGACCGGCACGGCGTCTTTTGCGGGCTACGACTTCAATCCGTACTTTTCCACCAACCTGAAGTTCTACGAGAGCACGACCAACGGCAACGGGATCGTGGGCACCAGTGCCACCGCGACGGCCCTGCCGATGGGGACCGTCATCTCGTCGGGATCGACGTTTCTGACCGGTGTCGTCAACGGCACCCCGAATTTTACCGGCACCGGTATCGAGTACGCCGGCATTCAGTTCCTCAATGAGGCCACCGGCGTGACCAACTACGGCTGGGTCCAGCTCAGCACGACGACCGGCACCGGTTTCCCGGCCACGATCACCGGCTACGCGTACGAAAACACCGGCGGGGCCATCGCGGCGGGTTCGATTGTCGCCGTGCCCGAGCCGACGACCAACGCCGCCCTCGGCCTCGGCGCGCTGGCCATGGGCGCGGTCGCCGTGCGTCGCCTGCGCCGGCGCAAGCTGGCGGTCGCCTGATTTGATCCGCCGGCGCGCCGTCGATTGGTGCCGCGCGTGCATCTTTTCAATTTGAAGCCCGTGCGGACCGTCCGGCTGTCCGCACGGGTTTTTGCGTCGCCGCCGTGATCGACCGAACCCCGTCCCGCCGCGTGCTGCTCGTCGGCTGGGACGCCGCCGACTGGCAGGTCATCCATCCGTTGCTCGACGCCGGGCGGATGCCGCACCTCCAGCGGCTGGTCGAGGGCGGTGCGATGGGCAACTTGGCATCGCTGTCGCCGATGCTCTCGCCGATGTTGTGGACGAGCATCGCCACGGGTAAACGCGCCTACGGCCACGGCGTCCACGGTTTCATCGAACCCACGCCCGACCGTGCCGGGGTGCGCCCGGTCGGCAGCCGCACGCGCACCTGCAAGGCGCTCTGGAACATCCTTTCCCAAAACGGCCTGCGCTCGGTAGTCTGCGGCTGGCAGGCGAGCCACCCCGCCGAGCCCGTGCGCGGCACGGTAGTATCCAGCCATTTCGCGCTGCCCCCGGCCGGGAGCTGTCCGGACGCATGGCCGACGGCGGAGAACGCCGTGCATCCACCGGAGTTGGCCGACGAACTGGCCGACCTGCGCGTGCATCCGGCCGAGATCGCGGGGGCGACGATCCAGTCACTCATCCCTCGCGCGGCGGAACTCGACCAGACCGACCCCGTCGTGAGGCAGCGGCTCGGGTTTCTCGCCGCGCGGCTCGCGGAGGTTCTCGGCACGCACGCCGTCGCCACCGAACTGCTGGAAACGCAGGATTGGGATTTCGGCGCGGTGTATTACGAATGCATCGATCAGGTCGGGCACGAATTCATGCGCTTTCACCCGCCGCGCCTGCCGGAGGTCTCCGAACAGGATTTCGAGTGGTACGGGGACGTGATGACGAACCTGTACCTGTTCCACGACCAGACCCTTGGGCGCCTGGTCGAACTGGCCGGACCGGAGGCGTGCGTGCTGGTGGCGTCCGACCACGGGTTCGAGAGCGGCGCGCGTCGTCCGCGCGGGCCGGTGGAACCGGCGCGGTGGCACCGTGGGCC
>CALMVM010000171.1:11497-13752 GCA_937873255.1 uncultured Verrucomicrobiota bacterium
GTGTTGCACGGACCGGACGCGCGAGCCGACGCGCGGGTGGAAGGGGCGACGTTGCTCGACATCGCGCCGACCGTGCTCACGCTGTTGGGTTTGCCGGCGGGCGACGACATGGAAGGCCGCGTGCTGGTCGGGGCGTTCGCGGACGGGGCCGCCGCCTTGCCGCCGCGCATCCCATCGTGGGAAAACGTTCCCGGCGACGACGGCCGGCCCGGTCCCGCCGCCGGCGAGGAAGACCCGGCACTCGCGCGGGCCGCGTTGCTCCAACTGGCGGAACTCGGCTACATCGATCCGCCCGCCGCCGAGGCGCGGGACGCCGTCGCGCGGGCGGAAGCGGAGGCGTCGTACAACCTGGCGGCGTCCCTGCTCGAAGGCGGCCGGGCGGGCGAGGCGAAAGCCCTCTTGTTCCCGCTGACCGTGAGCAACCCCGGCGAGGGTCGCTACTGGCATGCGTTGTGGGCGGCGTGCTTCGCGGCGGGCGTTCCCGAGGAGGCCGCGCCGTGCCTCGCCGCGCTGGAGCGATTGGAGCCCGCCAACCCCCAGACCGCCGTGCTGCGCGGTCTGCTGGCGTGGGCGCGGGGCGACCTGGACGGTTGCGAATCGGCCCTGGAGGAAGCCGAACGCCTCGCGCCGGACGATCCGCTCACCCAGACCTACGTGGGCCGTTTGCACCTGCGCCGCCGGCATTGGGTCGAGGCGGAACGGGCGTTCCGACGGGCGTTGACGCTGGACCCCGAATCGGCCGAGGCGAACTACGGCCTGAGCGTCGCGCTGCCCCGGCAGGGGCGCGCGCGGGTGGAACCGGGCATCGAGTACGCCCTGCGCGCGGTCGGGTTGCGGCACGGGTTCCCCGAGGCGCATTTCCAACTCGGCGCGCTGCTGTCAAGGTTGGGTTGGTACGAGCGCGCGGCGCAGGCGTTCGAGATCACGCTGGGACTGCGGCCGGGTTTCGTGCTCGCGCACCGCTATCTGGCGCGTATTTACGGTCGCCTGGGCCGCACGGACTCCGCGCGCCGCCACGCGCAGGAGGTAGCGCGACTCTTGGAAACGCGGCATCCGCAGCCGCCGGTGGATTGACGGGTGATCCAGCCGCCGCGTCAGCGGCATCCAACAAGGTAGGGATGGCTCTCCGAGCCGTCCGTCGATTTTCCGGCGAGATAACCCCGGGCGTGCGTTGGTCATCCAAGTCAATCCACGGACGGCTCGGAGAGCCATCCCTACCTCGTTACGATGCCCCTTCGGCGCGGATCTCACACCACCGGCAGCACCGGGAAACGGCGGCCGAGCACGTCGGCGCTCGACACCTTCAGCCAACGCTCCAGCACCGTCGCGTAGACGCTGCGGAAATCCGTGCTGAATTTCAGGTCGCCGCCCTCGCTAAGCTGGGTCAGGCTCGGGTAAGTGCCGTACACCCCCGGCTTGACCCCGCCGCCGAACAGGAACATCGGAGCCGCCGCGCCGTGGTCCGTGCCGCCGCTGGCATTTTGCGCCACGCGCCGGCCGAACTCGCTGAAGGTCATGATCATCACCCGGTTGAAATTGCCCTGCGCCTTGAGATCCGCACAGAACGCCGCGAGCGCCGAGCCGAACTCGCCCATGAGCCGTTCGTGGGTGCGTTCCTGACCCTGGTGCGTATCGTACCCGCCGTGGCTGACGTAGTACACGCGCGTGGGCAGGCCGCCGGCGATCATGCGCGAGACGAGGCCGAGGCTTTCGGCCAGTTTGTTGTTGGGGTATGAGGCCATCGGCCGGGACTTGCGGGCGATTTCGAGCACCTTGTCGCTGGAAAGCTGCGCGTCGAGCGTAGTGCGTTCGAGGAAGTCGAGCGACGAGAGGTTGCCCGCGTGCGGGGCACCGCCGGTGTTGATCGCGCCGATGGAGCCGCCGGAGGATGTTTCGTCGGGCGCGCTCATCTGCCGGAAGATCGACTCGGCGGCGTCGGCGGTGCCTTTGGGCGCGTTGTGGTCGATCCAGCGATACTGCTCCGGGTTGGCAAAGCTCACGCCGGTCGGGTGCGGCGAGTAGAACGCCTGCGGCGTCTGCCCGCCGATGGACACGCCCACCGTGGCCGGCGCGCCCTGGCAGCAGTGGTCGAAATACTGGCCGAGCCAGCCGTAGGGCGCGTTGCGGTTGGAGTCGGAGGCGGTCTGCCAGATCTCGGTCGAGCGGAAGTGCGAGCGGTTCGGGTTCGGGTAACCCACGCCCTGCACGACGGCCATGCTGCCCTGGTCGTAGAGCGCCTTCAGCGGCGAGAGGGC
>CALMVM010000172.1:0-922 GCA_937873255.1 uncultured Verrucomicrobiota bacterium
ACCCAGCGGCATGCAATCAAGCGTCCGTCGTGACCAGCGTGCCAACGGGTTCACCGAGAACGGCGCGCAGGATGTTGTCGGGCTGGTTCATGTCGAAAACCATGATCGGCACCTTGTTGTCCTGACAAAGGCTGAACGCCGTCGAGTCCATGACGGCCAGCCGCCGCGTGAGCGCCTCCGTGAAGGAAAGCCGGTCGTAACGCTTGGCCGTCGGGTCCTTCATGGGATCGGCGGTGTAGATGCCGTCCACCTTGGTGGCCTTGAGGATGATCTCGGCCTTGATCTCGCTGGCGCGCAGGGCGGCCGTCGTGTCGGTGGAAAAAAACGGGTTGCCCGTGCCCGCGACGAAGATCACCACGCGGCCTTTTTCCAGGTGGCCGACGGCCTGGCGGACGATGTACGGCTCCGCGACGTTTTTGACCTCGATGGCCGTCTGCACGCGGGTCTCGACTCCGATTTCCTCCAGGGCACCTTGGAGGGCGATGCCGTTCATGATGGTGGCGAGCATGCCCATGTAATCGGCCATTGTGCGGTCCATGCCCCGGGCGCTGGCCGACGCGCCGCGCCAGATGTTGCCGCCGCCGACGACGACGGCCACCTGCACGCCGAGGGCGCGGATCTGCTGGATGGATTCGGCGACGTTGCGGACGATCTCGGGGGAGATGTTGTCGGGGCTACCGACCTTGCGCAACGCCTCGCCGCTGATCTTGAGGACGATGCGTTTGTAGCGGACCTGATCGGAAGTGTACATCGGTAGAAGATGCTTAAATTGAATTAGATAGATGAATTTCCCGTGACGCGCGCGCAGGTGAAAAACGCCGCCCCGGGCCGGCGCGCAGACAGCAAAGACGGTCGGGCGCGGATTGTCACGAAAAAGTTCGCGCGAAAGGCACGTCCGTTCGTCCGAAGGTTACTTCAAAGC
>CALMVM010000172.1:932-3497 GCA_937873255.1 uncultured Verrucomicrobiota bacterium
CTTCAAAGCCTGCTCGCCCGCATGTTCGTCGCCAACCATAACCGCAACGCTTCACGGTCCGCCTCACCCGCCGCGACGGCCATGATCATGGCCTCTTGCGCATCAACCGGCGCCTCAATTTCGTAGCCGTTGCGCATGAGGAACGCTTCCATCGCCAGTTGTCCGATCCGCTTGTTGCCGTCGATGAACGCATGATTGGAAAGCAGTGAGTAGCCCAGCGCTGCGGCTTTTTCGATCAGGCTCGGGTAGAGATCCTGACCCGCAAAACTCGCCTGCGGTTGCGCCACCGCAGATTCCAATCCTCCTGCGTCCCGCAATCCGTGCGAGCCGCCGGAGTCGGCGATCAAACGTCGATGCATTTTCTCTACTTCTGCGACCTCAAGGTAGCGGATCACGCCAGTCGCCGGTAAAGCTCGCGATTTTTTTGCAGGAGATAATCCGTGATTCTGTCGAGGTCAGCTGGCGGGTCCACTAACCAGGCTTCGATATTGGCTCGCACCAGTTCCTCGGCGGTGGTGCCCACTGCTTCTGCCCGGTCGCGGAGTCGGGATAAATGCTCTTCGCGCAACGTGACCGTGATCGTGCTCATGCGAGGGATTTTACACTTTAGCCGACCATTGCTCAAGAAGCCGATCCATCCGTTCCCAGGAACGTCGCGGCCCCCAGCGGGTATCCGCGCAAAAAATCCCCCGCGCGCATCCGGCGTTTACCCTCCAACTGTACCTCGGTCAAAACGATCCTCCCCCGCCCCGTCGCCACGACCGGACCGAAGCTCGTCAGTTTGACGACCTCGCCCGGTCGGCCTTCCGACGGCCGCGACCACGCGAACGCGCCGAACACTTTCAAAAGCCTCGGCGCGCCGCCGTCCGCGCCGGGTAGGAATGTAAACGCCCCCGGCCACGGATTCATGCCGTAAACCAAACGCTCAATTGCACGCGCGGCCGCGGCCCAATCGATGAGGCCGCTCTGGCGTTCGAGCTTGGGAGCGTAGGTAGCCAGGGAATTGTCCTGCGGTTGGCGCGGGGCATTGCCGGCGGCAAGGAGGTCCAGCGCCTCGGAGAGTGCCTCCGGGGCCATCGCCGCCAACCGGTCGTGCAGCGAACCGGCCGTCTCGCGCCGGCGTAACCGCACACGTTTTTCGAGCAGCACATCGCCGGTGTCGAGTCCCTCGTCCATGTACATGACATCGAGCCCGCTCTCGCGGTCGCCCGCCAGCACGGCGGCGTGGATCGGCGCGGCGCCGCGATGCCGGGGCAATAGCGACGCATGCAGATTCAGGCAAGCCACGCGCGGGAGCGCCAACACCAACGGCGGCAGGATCTGCCCGTACGCGAACACCACGAACACGTCCGCCGCCAACGCTCGCAACGCCTCCACCGCTTCCGGCCGTCGGAGACGTTCGGGCTGGAGCACGGGAATACCCGCCTCCAACGCGAGCGTTTTCAATAGGCTCGGCTTTACGCCCTGCCCGCGCCCCGCCGGCCGGTCCGGCTGCGTGACGACGGCCAATAATTCATGCGGCCCATCGATCAGGGCGCGCAACGTCGGCAGACCAATTTCGCCGCTGCCGAGATAGACGATTCTCAAGGGGTTGAAAGCATCCCCTTTCTCAAGGCAGCAGCAACGACGAGCGCGGCGCGGGCCGGCGCGCGGTCGCCGCCGCCGTCATGAGTTTGTCCGCGCTGGTCACTTCCCGCTGGCCGACCGAACCCGCGCAGCCCGTACACAGGTAATCGTAGATTTCCTTGTCCGGCAGCACGAGCAGGAGGCGTTCGCGCACCGGCATCGCGTTCTTGCACTTCGGACAATACAGGCTGGAGGCACGCAGGTTTTTGAACTGCGATTGGGCGGCAGCGGGGCGGGAAGACATGAAGGCAGAAGTAGGAAGGTAGAAGAAGAGAAGCAGAAGAGAAGATGGAGCCGTAGGTTGGAGGGAAGAAATTTTGAGGCTGTCTGCTGTTTTCTCCTTCTACCTTCTGCCTTTTCTTCAGAGCGCGGTCACCGTTTTGAGGATTTCCAGGAGCACTTTCACCGGCGATTGCGTGGCGTCAATGGTTTGCACGAGATCGGGACCGTAATGTTCCAGCACGGGCTTGCTCTCCGCCTCGTAAACGTCGAGCCGCTGATGGATGACCGATTCGTTGGCATCGTCGAGCCGGTTGTCCTTGAGGGCGCGTTTCTTGAGGCGGACAACCAATTCCTTGCGGTCGGGCAGCGCGAGGTGGAACACTTTCCTTACGTCGATGTACGCCTCCATGAGCCGGGCCTGCTCCACGCTGCGCGGGATGCCGTCGAGCACGAGGTAATCCAGATCGGGCTTGAAACGATGCGCCTCCACGTTGTGCTGGATCTGCACGTTCCAGAGTTCGACGGTGAGTTCGGACGGCACCAGCGCGCCCCGGCTGGAGTATTCGAGGAACGCCCGGCCGATCTTCGTGCGCGTGTCCAGCGAACGGAACACGTCGCCGCACGCGCAATGATAGAAGCGCGGCACGCTGCCCAATGCCTTGCCCTGGGTCCCCTTCCCGCTGCCCGGCGCGCCGAAGAAAAGCAGCGTGCGGTAAC
>CALMVM010000173.1:0-3774 GCA_937873255.1 uncultured Verrucomicrobiota bacterium
ACGAACAGGTGCGCCAGCAGGTGAACACCGGCGCGCTGTCGCCGGACGACATGGCCTGCCCCGTGGGCAGTCAGCAATGGCTGCCCATCCGTCAGGTGCTGCCGCCCGCGCCGAACCAATACGCTCCCCCGCCGCCCGCCGCGTACCAACCCGTCGCACCGCCGCCCGGCGCGTATCAATCCGCTTACCCTTCCTCGTATCCCCCGGCGGCGCGGCCCCGGCGTTCGTGGGGGCGGGTGATCCTCTGGAGCGTGCTCGCGCTCGTGCTCGTGGCGCTAGTTGGAGCCGGGATTTTCCTCGTCCAGCCGTGCGAACTGTCGGGGGATGCGTACAGAAAAGTAGCAGGCAGTGACCGCTCATATTACCCCTCCCAGGCTACCGTCTGGGTGTACAAAGACCTCTCGGTGCGTCCGAGGGTTGAACAGATCCTGCGCGTGATGAAGGCCTACGTGCGGCAAAACCAGGACAGCATCGACGAGAACACGCTCCGCGGCATGGCCGCCACCCTGCCCCCGCCCGACATGACCGCGAAGGCGACCGCGACCAGCGAGGACGGTCTCGGGGGATCTTTCGAGTTTCAGATTTCCAAAGTGCGCCGGTATCTGGTCGTGGTCTGGGACCATTCCACGGTGGATGGGAAGACGATGGAAAACGCCTGGCTGAAGGAAAGTTCCATGAGCATCGATGCTCTGAGTTACTGCATCATGAACGACGACAACCTGCTGTCGGACGATTGAGGCGTGGTTGGCCGCGAGGGGCGGGACGCCGGGAAGATGGGCGGACGGATTGTTTGCTCTCCCACCGAGCGACTTGCCTGCGCCGTCCGACGCGGCGAGGATAGCGTTTCCCCTTTTCCCATGACCATCTCCGAACAGGTCGACCACGACATCAAGGACGCGATGAAAGCCCGGCAGGCCGACCGGCTCGTCGTGTTGCGCTTGCTCAAGGCCGCCATCAAGAACGCCGCCATCGAAAAGGGCGGACAGGCCGGCGTGCTCGACGACGCGGAGGCGACTGCGGTGATCCGCAAACAGGTCAAGCAACGGCAGGATTCCATCGAAGGTTTCGAGAAAGGCAACCGCCCCGAACTGGCCGCCAAGGAACGCGCCGAAATCGAAGTGCTCAACACCTACCTGCCGCAGGCGCTCGCGCCCGAGGAACTCGCCCGGCTCGTGGACGAGGCCATCGCGGAGGTCGGGGCCACCGGCAAGGCGCAGATGGGCGCGGTCATGAAGGCGCTCACGCCGAAGGTCGCCGGCCGCGCCGACGGCCGCACGCTCAGCCAGGAAGTTCAAAAGCGGCTGGTCTGACCACATGCTGACGGCGATCATCGTCGCGGCGGGCACCAGCCAGCGCATGGGGTTCGACAAACTCTTCGCCGACCTGGGCGGGCGGCCCGTGGTGGCGTGGAGCGTCGCGGCGTTCCAGGCGTGCGCGGCGGTGGACGGGATCGTGCTCGTGACCCACCCCGAAAAAGAGTCGCCCTTCCGCGAACTGGCGCAACGCGAGGGCTGGACGAAGCTCCGCGCCGTGCTCCCCGGCGGCGCGCAACGGCATCTTTCCGTATGGAACGGCCTCCAGACCGTCGGGGGCGGCGATGTGCCGGAAAACTACGTCGCGGTGCACGACGGGGCGCGTCCGCTCGTGACGCCGGGGGCGATCACGCGCTGTCTCGAACTCGCGCAAACGACTGGCGCGGCGTGTTGCGCGTCGCCCGTCACCGACACCCTCAAGCGCGCCGACGCGCAGGGCCGGATCGCATCCGGGGTGGACCGCACGAACCTGTGGGCGATGCAGACCCCGCAGACGTTTTCGCTGCCGTTGCTGCTGCGGGCCTACCGCGCGGTGATCGACGCGGGCGAGATCGTCACCGACGAAACGTCCGCGCTCGAACGCATCGGCCAGCCCGTGGCGTTGTTCAACAGCGGCGACTTCAACCTGAAGATCACTTACCCACAGGACCTCGAATTGGCGCGTCATCTGTTGGCGACGCGGCAATAGGAGACCTCGCGCAAAGTCCGCAAAGCCGTAAAGGGAGGAAAAGGGAGGAGAAAGGTTGCCGGGCGACCAACGTTGCGATCCCTCTGCCCCATCTCCCATCTCCTCCTTTGCGGCTTTGCGGACTTTGCGCGAGGCTCATTTTCCCGTGCACCACCTGACGACCCTTCCCAACGGCCTGCGCATCGCCACCGCCGAGATGCCGCACATGGCCAGCGTGTGCGTGGGACTGTGGGCCGGCGTCGGCAGCCGGCACGAACCCGCCCGGCTCAACGGCGCGGCCCATTTCCTCGAACACCTGCTTTTCAAGGGCACCCGGCGGCGTTCGGCGCGGCGGATTTCGGGGGAAGTGGAGGGAATCGGCGGTTATCTCGACGCGTTCACCGCCGAGGACCACACCTGTTATTACGCCAAGGCCGAGGCGTCCCGGCTGCGGCAACTCGGCGACGTGTTGGCGGACCTCTACACCGCGTCGCTCCTGCCGGCGGTGGAAGTCGAGCGGGAACGCGGCGTCATCCGCGAGGAAATCCAGATGTACCAGGATCAACCCGCGCAGGTGGCGGAAGAACTCCTCGCCGCCGCCGTGTACCCGCGCCACGCGTTGGGCCGGCCGCTGGCGGGCACGCTCGGATCGGTGTCGGCGATGAAGCGCTCCGATCTCGTGGACTTTTGGCGCGCGGGCTACGGGGCGCGTTCGACGGTGCTGGCCGTCGGGGGGCGCGTGACGCACGCGGAAGTCGTCGCGCAGTTCACCCCGCTCCTGGCCGGTCTGCCCGCCGGGCGGAAGCCGCGTTTCGCACGCTGGCAGCCGGCGGCCGTGGGCACGGCGCGCATCGTCGTGGACCGCCGCGACACCGAGCAGGTCCAGGTCGTCGTCGGTTACCCCGGCGCGGGGCGGCACGAACCCCGGCGGTTCGCCGTGCGGTTGATGAGCACGCTGCTGGGCGAGAAGATGGATTCGCGTCTGTTCCAGAGTCTGCGCGAACGCCGGGGGCTGTGCTATTCGGTGCAAAGCGAGACGGCGGCGTACGCCGAAACAGGGTTATTAACAATCTCCGCCGGCCTGGACGCGAAACAACTTCGCCCCGCGCTCGGCCTGATCCGCACCGAACTCGACCGCCTGTGCGCGCGACCTGTCGGCCGGCGCGAACTGCGCGAGGCGCGCGATTACCTCATCGGCCAGCACCGGCTCGGGTTGGAGAGCACGACCAACCAGATGATGTGGCTGGGCGAATCGCTCCTGGCCCATGGCCGGATCATCGCGCCGCAGGAGGCGGAGGAGGCGTTCGCACGGCTGACGGCGGCGGACGTGCAGGCGGCGGCGAGGGAGTGTTTCGGGACGGGTTTCCGGGCGTTGGTGGCCGTCGGGCCGGTGGAGGCGTCGGAGGACGATCTGCGGACGTGGGTCGGCGCGCGGGGGCGCTGAAACTTTTCGGTTTCGCTTTGCCCGGGGATGGGCAAAGTTGCGCGCTCCCTTTTTCCCTTTATGCAAGTCCAAGTCGAAACCCTGCCCAACTGCGTGGCTGCCCTGCACGTCGAACTGCCCCCCGAGCGCGTGGACAAGGAGCGCGAGACGATCCTGCGCGATTTCCAGGGGGCCGCCCGCCTGCCCGGTTACCGCCCCGGCAAAGCGCCCAAGAACCTCGTCGAGAGCCGTTACAAGAAGGAGATCAACGAGGAACTCCAGCGCAAGCTCGTCACCGCCGCCACCCGCGAGGCCATCGCCGAGAAGCAATTGCGCGTCCTCCAGGTCGGTGAGGTGGATGCCGTCCGGCT